>NZ_AHBC01000014.1:0-23860 GCF_000236625.2 Halomonas sp. GFAJ-1 | reverse complement strand
CCCGCCTGGGTCTGCCCATGGTTTGAGGAGGAGCCACGATATCTTCGATCTGTGCCCAGCCGTCATCAGAAATCTCGTAACGTCCGACCATTGTTTTCCCCTATGCTGCTTTTGCATAGGTAAAGTTAGCAGATAAGGCTTTTCGTACAAAACCTAGAGGATGAGCTGCTAGCCCGAATGAGCGGCGATGAGTTTGGCTTGGCTTTACGCTGCGACACAGACTTACTCGACCGCTTAACAACGGTGTTATCAATCATCACCACACATCAAACGATTAGTAGAGGCAAGACGCTCGCCATCACGGGCAGTGTCGACGTGACATTCTATCCAGAAGACAATACTGATCCAGACACTCTGCTACGTCACGCGTTTCAAGCCATGTTCCGCGCCAAATAGGAAGGTGGCAACCGCTACGCTATTTTCAATACGCGACATGAACAGGCGTTCCAGTTCACTCAACAGCGACGTAAGGAAGTGGCACAGGGTCTCGCTAACCAAGAATTCATCCTTGAGTTGCAGCCACAGGTGGATGCTAACACGCTCAAGTTAGTAGGCGTCGAAGCACTGATACGCTGGGACCACCCAGACGGGCGACGAGCGCCTGACACTTTCCTGCCCTATATAATTAACTCAACACTTGAGCACGATGTAGATCAGCGGGTCATTGAAGAGGCGATTAAGCTTCTCGCACAGTGGCAAGATCCACACGTAGATATCGACATCAGTATTAATATTACGCCGCAAACATTCGCCAACCAAAGCCTGCTCACCATGCTCGACAATGCTCGACAGCACTACCCCAGCGCTAATCTTCAACACTTACACATAGAGGTACTGGAGTCGGCGGCTATCGAAGAGTTAACGATTGCCATCGAGGTGATGAAAGCCTGTCAGCAGCGTGGAGTCAGCGTCGCGCTTGATGACTTTGGCACCGGCTACTCTTCCTTAACGTACCTTAAGTCACTGCCCGCTGATATTGTCAAAATCGACCGCAGCTTTGTGATCGATATGCTCAATAACCCTGACGACTTAGCCATTGTGGAAAGTATTGTTTATCTTGCTGAGCGCTTCGGCAAAACCGTGATTGCCGAAGGTGTCGAAACCGCAGCACACATCGAGGCACTGCGTAACATAGGCTGCCACATACTACAGGGCTACGGCATTGCAAAACCGATGGCATCCGACGCTTTAGTTCGCTGGACATCCCTTCACTTAGCTACCCATTAATGGCTGCGCTCATCATGACGTGTACTGGCATTTCTTGACACTGCCAGATCACTTTCGTGTTTTAAGGTTTGGAAGACAGCGTGCTCCCACGCCATCTTCGACTACATTAGACAAAAAAATCAAAGAGTTGAATTAAAACTCAAAATGCTTCCCACTCATCCTGGTGACTGGATTTCCCAGGTAAGGCTCCAGAGTGTTGAGCGCCATTTGCAGAGTTTGCCAAGCTTCGTGCCTTTGGGGCCGACGCAATAGAGCTAGGTACTGCTTGACCCAAGTGCTTTTTTCGGCTCGCGTCCAATACAAAGGCATTCAGCATGCTGTCGAGCGCCTGAGCGGCCTCTTGCATGTTGCTGGCCAGTGAGGAGCTCTGGCTCACCATGGCTGCGTTTTGCTGTGTCATCGTATCCATTTCGGTGACCGCAAGATTGACCTGCGAAATGCCCGAAGACTGCTCTTTTGTGCCTGCGCTGATCTCTTCAATGACGTCCGAGACCTGTGCCACCGAGGTTTGAATCGTTTGCATATTAGCCACCACGCGCTCTAAGAGCGCGCCCCCTTCCTGGGTGTGCTGCACCGACTCATCAATCAGCGTTCGGATATTTTTAGCGGCGTCTCCGGCACGGCTTGCCAAGTTGCGTACTTCTTGGGCGACCACCGCAAACCCGCGACCGTGCTCGCCAGCACGCGCGGCCTCTACAGACGCATTCAGGGCAAGAATATTGGTTTGAAATGCGATGGAGTCGATAAGGCCGGTGATGTCACTAATGTTAGCGGCAGAGGAGGAGATGGACTGCATTTTCTCCTCCATCTCTTGCATGCTAGCACCGCCGTCCTGGGCAGTTTTAGCTGTATTCAGTGCTAGTCTGTTTGCCTGCTCGGCTGCTTCTGCCGTGTGCGATACCGTTGAGTTGATCTGCTCCATGGAAGCCGATGTTTCTTGCAGGTTGGCGGCGGCTTGCTCGGTGCGTGTGGATAGCTCACCACTCGCTGCGGCCATTTCATTGCTGGATAGTAGAACGGCTTCGGTACTGCTTCTTACTTCTAACAGGGTTTTCTGCATCCGCTCGACAAACGCATTAAACTGCTTGGCCAGTTCACCGACTTCATCGTTGGAGTGTGCGGGCAGTCGCTGTGTCAGGTCTGCCTCGCCGCTGGCGATATCGGCCATTGCGACGGCCGTGTTCTTAACCGGTGCCAGCGTACGGCGAATGGCAATGCCTAAAACCAGTAGCAGCACGCCGACAATAATAGCGCTTTGTAACAGGAAAGAGCGCACCATCTGCTGAGTCACGTTCGTGAACAGCTGGTCGGGTGCGAGAATTGCTAGGTGCCAGCCTGTCTCACCCACATCTGACCAGAACGCCTGCACCTGCTCACCGGTGGGTATGCGCATACTGCCGTGTAACGATGGCTGGCTTCCCAGCTGGCGCGCCATAGTGTCCGCACCGATGTACCCTGCGGCTTCTGCCTCATGGATATTCAAATTCATCCTCAGATCGGCATCAGGGTGAGCGACCACACGACCTTGAGAATCAGTTAAAAGTCCGTAACTGCCTGCCCCTACATCAATACTTTCCATTAGTGTTGATATAAACGCCATGGAAAGGGTAATGCCTACCAAGCCAACACGCTCGCCGTTCTCGCTAACAATGGCGTTTACCATCACCGCGGTTGGCTCGCCGCTGACAAGTGATAGCACGGGGTCCGCTAATGTGCGCTCAGCGCGACCATTAACGACAAGGTCTTGAAAGTATTCCCGGCCTGAGACATCGGCGGTCGCCCCGGTATGGGTAACCGCATTGCCGCGTGAGTCTGCGATGAAAAACGACTCAATGGAGGAATCACCTGGGAAGCGGCTGGCCAGCCAGTCATGGTGGCTTTCAACCGGCACGCGCTGCTGCAGCTCAGACGATTGTGCAATACCCGCAAGCCAGCGCTGATAGCTGCCAAGCCACTGCTCAATTTCCGACGCTCTGGCTTCAACCTGTCGAATGGCGCCGTTTTCGACCAGCGGCGGAACGTCTCGATTAAGCTGATATTGAATGAATAAAAACAGGGCGACGAATCCCATCACTAAGGGTACGGCTGCTGCAATCAAGAGCTTCTGAGTAAGCGAGAGCGAGGCAGTGATTTTCATTAAGCGAGTCTCAAAGGATAGGTAATCCCAACCGCTGCATGACTACCTCTAGATATCCTTATCCACAGAGTGAGTTACCTATCAAATTGTGAGTGAAAGTTAGTTTTTCGTTATATTAGGTATTTAGATGAAACGACTATACGGCGGTTTCTCTTTTTAAGGCAACGGCTGTTTCTTCCATTTCAGACGATGTGCCGGCTAACTGCTCTGCTAGCAGATTGATGTCTTGAGCGCCCTGGTATAATTCATACGTTGCTTTATTGATTTGCTCAATGCCCTGCGACTGCTCTTGGCTGCTGGCGGCAATGCTGCGCACCAGCTGAGCCGTGCGCTCAATCGCGGGCACCAACGCTTTAATGCGTTCGCCGGCCTGTTCAGCCGTTGTGAGAGAGTGGGACGACGTATCGCCAATCTCTTGAGCGGCCAGCCGGCTGCCTTCGGCTAATTTACGCACCTCTGCAGCGACCACCGCAAAGCCGCGGCCATGCTCACCGGCTCTGGCGGCTTCTACAGAAGCGTTAAGCGCCAGCAGGTTAGTTTGAAAGGCAATGTTATCAATGATTTTAACTTTATCTGCGATATCGCGCATTGCCTGCAACGCTTGCGTGACAGCCGCGCTGCCTTGGTTGGCTTCATCCGCTGCCTGATTGGCGACGTGCTCGGTTTCCCGCGCGTTATCCGCATTTTGAGCCACCGTCGTGCTTAGCTCCTCAAGCGAAGCGGTGGTTTGCTCAACGCTTGCGGCCTGTTGCGCCGTCGAGGAAGAGAGCTTTTCTGAGGCTGAGGAGACCCGGCCGGATAGGCCCGCGATGCTCTCAATGGCTTGTTCTACTTCGCCCAGCAGCGCCGCACGCTGATGCTTTAATTCCATCGCCATTTGGTCGCTCTGTGCTAAAGCCTCCTGCGAGCGGATATACTCGCCAGCCATCAGGTTGGCCAGCACCACCAGCACCGCCGCCTCGAAGGCTAAGTATCCGCCGTGCACGAGCACCATAGTGAGGCTGGCTTCAGGCATTAAGTAAACGCCGGTATTCATGGTCTGCAACACGTGAAACCCAAGGTGGTGCACTACTGCAACTGCGGCGGCCACTACGATAACGCGCCAATCTCTGTAGTACAGCAGGATGGCAAGCAGTACAAACAGGCCAAAGTGTGCTTCAACGAGGCCATGAGTCTGATGAATGTGCAGCCCCGTCATCACCATAAAAGCAGCACCCATATATAGTCGCGTGAGCAGCGCTGCTCCCTGAGTATAGGTCAAGTAGCCGCCCAGCAGCACCGTAGGTAGGCTGATGATGGCGGCTTCTAGCCATGTGCCATACCAGCCTGCCAGCGCGAGCGCGAGAAGGCCCTGGGTGATCAGTATCTTAAACATCAGCCGGCTGGCATCGTCCCACTGGTCGCGAAAAATGTCTTGTTCAAGCGTGTTAAGCTGCATTTTTTCCTCTTATCTATCGAAAGATAGCGTTGTTATCGGTGCGGTCATTAGGAGCGTGTTGCCGGCCAATCACAGTAGCAGCCAAAGGCAGACAGATTCAGCCACGGCACTACTTCGCCCGGAGTCACCACGTCATTGAGAATAAGCTCAACGGGTGTGCTGTCACCGCTGGCACAAAATGCGCCATCGCTATAGGGCCCGAAGTAAACCAGCGTGCTTCGAGCGTCAAAGACAGCCGCCGACGGCGTGCTTAACCCCTCAAGCTGATCAACCACCACGGCACTTGATGCCTCGGGAAATGTGGCCAACGCTTGATCAACTAAGCTTTGCCTGGGCACTGCCAAGACAAATTCAATACCTTGACCAGTGTAAGCCTGCATGATTTCTTCAATGTGCGCTTGGCTAAAGCGACTGCAGCGACAGTCAGGGTTCCAGAAGTTGACAAGCCGTCCTGTGGCATTTTCCGGTAGAGGAGATATGCTAATCGCAGTGCTGGCCACTTCTTCTGGAAAGCGAGTGAACACCTCATCATCGGCAAATAGACGGAGGTCTTTATAGGCAAATAGCCAAAAAGCGATCGCGACCAATATGGCCCAGCACATCACCAAACTGATGCCCACTGTCTTAGGCTGCATGAAGCCCTCGCCTTAAATTAAAAAAATCTAAGCATAAGGTTAAAAAGAATATCATAGAAGATGTTTAATGCGTTCTATGTATATAGCTAATTTTAACTAGGCCTTTGTTATGTCGGCCAATCTGCTTCTAAACTTGTTACCTAAACACTATGTGTAAACCTCGACGATAACTCCGCTCTTACGCAGGGGTGATTCAACGAAAGCATCGTAAAAATATGGTGGATTTTACTTTCTGTAATTGGAAGTGAAGCCTCAAAACTACTCTGCCCATCTCTCCAGTTGATTCACATCCTTAATAGTGACGTGACGCTGTTGGAGGTCGATGATATTGGCTTGGCGTAACGCTTTGAGCTGTCTGCTGACGGTTTCAGGAGCAAGGTTCAGATAGCTTGCAAGTTCTGCTTGCATTAACGGTAGCGTGAAGTGGGTGGGGTCGTAATGCTGCTGGTGCTTTTGTTTAGCAACCGTTAATAAAAAGGCACTGATTTTTGAGCACGCCGTGGCATTTTGCATCAATGAGGGGCGCAGTTTGCGCTGCCGCAGGTGGTGCGACGTTTTTTGAAGCAGTTTTTTCTGGACGCTTTGCTGCTTAAGGCTGAAAACGGTAAGAAGACCATAGGGGATTTTGCACACAAATGAACGACTCCCTGCAATAAGGGCATCGTCTTGATAGGTAGCACCAACCCATTCCAGGCCGACAACATCACCGGGCCAATAAATATCTACAACTGTCGGTTTATGACTTAGCCCGCTTGTTTGAATCTGTTTTACCGCGCCGCCTCTAACCATATACAAGGCCTCAAACGGCGCGCCTTGAGGAGTGATAACGTGGTTATCTGGGTAAGGCATAGGGCGCTCTACAAGCTGATCAAACGTTTCCAACGCTTGCCGAGATAGCGCTCCGGGTAAACAGGTGCGGCGCAAACTGCAAACATGGCAGCTAACGTAAGCACTCCCCTCACGATACATATCGCCACCACATCGCAGCGCATAAAGTAGCGTTCACCCTTGCTGTGTACGTATATCGCATGCCGCCTGCATTTAAAAAATTATTGTTAACATCCATGCGCCACAGTTTACGTGGTGACGCTTTTTAGCTAGCCAGCTCAGAGCGTATCCTCTAGAAGTTTTACGCTATCCGCAACTCATTTAGGCCTTCGGATTCTCGCCCTAAGAAGCACTTTGAAGCAGTTTAAGCTCCTATTTCTCATTACCTGCTCAGCAATACGCATTCAGGTCGACGTATCGCAACTTTGAACGTGGACGATTTGTATTGGGCGAGTTTCTTGACACTTGTTCACGTTTTGACTCAGCGCCATATGGCATACTTAAGTTAGCCCCCATCAGCGAGGACCCATTTATGCTGACAAAGACCATCGAGAAGCAGGCGCTTGAACAAACTATCTTGGCATCTATTACGATTGATGAGCGAAACCGGGTTGTTTTTTTCAATGCCGCGGCGGAAACGCTATGGGGCTATGCGGCCAGGGAGGTGCGAGGGCAAAACGTGGCGATGCTGATTCCGCAAGAGATGCGGAGCCAGCACGATGGCTGGGTCAACCAGCACCGTCAAACCGGGCGAGATCGCATTGTGGGCAGTTCCCGCGAGGTGCAGCTAGAGCGAAAAGATGGGTCGCGGCTTTGGGTGCGGCTTTCACTCTCTAAGTTAAAACATCGCGGTAAAAAGTTTTATAACGCCTTCGTTCAAGATGTCACCGCAGAAAAAGAGGCACGTGAGAGCATTAGCCAAACCCTTGAGCAAGCCGTTGATGCCGTGGTTTCGATTGATGAAAACAACAACATTCAGTTTTTTAACGCTGCTGCGGAGCGTATGTGGGGCTATCAACGCCAAGAGGTACTCGGGGAAAACGTTAAGATATTGGTTCCCGATATTCACCACGCGCACCACGATCACTACATCGACCGTAACCGCACCACAGGCGAAGACCGGATTGTAGGCACGTTTAGAGAAGTGGAGTTTAACCGACGTGATGGTACGCCTCGTTGGGCGCAGCTATCGGTCTCTAAAATTCATCTAGATGGCCGCATTTGCTACACCGCGTTTTTAAAAGATGTCACTGAAGAGGTTAAACAGCGTAAAACCTTTGAAATTTTATCGCTGGTGGCCAATAAAACAAACAACTCGGTCATTATTACTGACCCAGAAGGCCGTATTGAGTATGTGAATCAAGGGTTTTCACGCTTAACCGGCTGGGGGTTAGACGAAGTGCGCGGCAGAAAGCCGGGCGATTTTTTACAAGGCGAAGAAACAGACCCCGAAACACGCCAACGTATTAGCCAAAAAATCCATCAACACGAGCCCTTTTACGAAGAGATCCTTAACTACGCAAAAGATGGTAGCAAGTATTGGATCAGCCTCTCGATTAACCCCGTTCATAACCCAGCGGGTGTCTTAGAGCGCTATATCTCCATCCAGGCCAACGTCACCGAAACCAAACAGCTAGCCCTCGCGTTCACACGTAAAATCAATGCGATCGGCGAGGCCATGGTGATTATTGAGTGGGGTAGCGAGTGGCAGCTCACCGAATCTAACCGAGCCTATGAGCGTCTTTTTGCGCATGACAGCGCTTACACAGAGGCATTTAAAGCGTCCTTAACACCGGACGTATTAGAGGCGATGGAGAAACAGGATGTCGTTAAGCACTCCGCTTCTTTTGCGGGGCCTGATGGGCCGCTGGCGTTCACGTGTTACTGGTCAGCGTTAAAAACCATTAGCGGCGCCGTTCAGGGCTACGTGGTGTTTGCCGCAGATATCTCCGATCAAAAATCGGCATACACCCAAACGCTTCAGGCAATGGATGACGTGCTCTCGTCGAGCCAGCAGATCTCTAGTGTGATTAACGCTATCAATAAAATTGCGACACAAACTCAGCTACTCTCACTCAATGCCACTATTGAGGCCGCCCACGCAGGCGATGCAGGCCGTAGTTTCGCGGTGGTCGCCAAAGAGGTGCGTCAGCTAGCGCTGAATGCACATACGTCTGCCGCTGAAATTTCTTCACTTGTGCAAGCCTCTCAAGGTCAAGTGAAACAGCTGGCCAGTGCGATCAGCCGTATTCAAGACTAAGACCCTGCGTAGCGCGCAAGGCAGCGCGCTAGCGCCTGAAGGTCGATAGGCTTATCTATGTAGCCGTTTACACCAGCGTGTCGAGCGCGGATGCGCTCTTCGGTGACCACGTTGGCTGAGGCGGCCAGGATGGGTAGCGTGTCGTGAAACTTGCGGATTTGACGCGTGGCTTCGAAGCCATCCATCACCGGCATCTGCAAATCCATCAGCACCACGTCAAAGAGCTGCGCTTGGCAAGCCTGCACTGCTTGTTGCCCATTGTCTACCAGCGTCACGTGAACGCCTAAACGGGTAAGGAATTTATTCAGCAGCTTTTGATTAATGGCGTTGTCTTCGGCTACCAGCACGCGCATACCGGTGAGCGCTACCGGCTTATCGAGTGCATGACTGTCTTCCGGTGGCGTCGAAATAGCAGGTGGCAGTGTGACGCTAAACGTAAACACGGTGCCTTTACCAGGCTGTGAGGCAACCGAGATATCGCCTCCCATCAGTTTGGCCAAGCGCTGGCTAATCGTCAGACCTAAGCCGGTACCTCCATACATACGCGTGGTGGAGGGGTCGGCTTGTGCAAACGCGGTAAATAGCTTCGCCAATTGTGCACGCGTCATGCCAATACCGGTATCACTCACGCAGAGGCTAAGCCGGTACTGTTGGTGTTCATCTTGTTGGCCGCTTAGCGACACGCTGATGCTGCCTGACTCGGTAAATTTCAGCGCATTGCTCACTAGGTTTGTTAACACCTGCTGGATACGCAGCTCATCGCCGAGCAGCATGGTGGGAAGCTCGGCATCGAGATGGGTCTCAAAGCGTAGGCTTTTTTGCTGCGCGCTATGTAAGAAGAGGTCTTTCTGCTGCTTCAGAAGCGCTGCAAGTGCAAAGGGACGTGGCTCCAGCTCCAGCTTCCCCGATTCTATTTTCGAGAAGTCCAAAATATCGTTCACAATCCCCTGTAACAACACAGAGGCCGACGCAATGCTTTCTATGTACTCGCGCTGCTCATCATTCAGCGGTGTGCTGTTTAACAGCTGACTAAAACCAAGTATCGCGGTGAGTGGCGTGCGTATTTCGTGGCTCATATTGGCGACGAACTGGCTTTTCGCAAGGCTTGCCTGCTCGGCTTTCTCTTGGCGCTGCTTGCGGTCGGTGATATCCGTGGCAATCCCCACTAATCGGCGCTGTTGAGGGGGCAGATGTAGACGTAACGGCACTTTGGTTGTTTGGAACCAGCGCTGTATGCCCTCCTGGTCGGTGAGTGCCTCTGCAGGAATCAGTTTGATTTGTCCATTCTGCAGCACTTCGCGGTCAGCCTGTAAAAAAGCCCCAACTTCATCTTCGGTAGGAGAAAGCTCGGCATCCGTTTTACCAATGATACTGTCAGGTGCGCCGCCCATGGCCATATTGACGCTGTAATTTCCCAGCAGGTAGGTGCCTTCCCAATCTTTTACAAAAATAGGATTAGGAATGACGTCGATGACTTGTTGTAAAAAGTCTCGATCTTCCTGCGCCTGGGATTCCATGGCCAAACGCTGGGTCGCATCGCCCCCTGAGGCAAAGACACGTCCCTCAAATGCCCGCGCCTGCCACTCCAAGGCGTGGTATTCACCACGAGCATCGATGAAGCGGTGTACAAAGTTGATGACCGGCTCACCTTTTGCTAACCGCTCGAACGCGGCCAAGGTCTCGGCATGATCATCAGGATGCAGGTAGTCAAATGCGCTGTGCCCCACCACCGCATTTGGCGCATAGCCTAGCGTGTTTCGCCAGGCGTCGTTGACGCGCAAAATAACGCCCTGGTTATCGGTAATGGCCATTAACGAGAGCGATACTTGGAAAAACATCTCCAAGTCGCGGTGCAGGGCAGTTTGCTCGTGGTGGCTGTTTGAGTTGATACTATTGTTTTGAGTCATGCGCTGCTCCCCATGACCCTGATACCGGCTCTGACCCAGAAGAGTCGCTCAACAACGCTTCTGTCCATGCCACCGCAGCAAGGTAGTCTTCGTTAAAAAAATCAACTAGGGCGCTATTAAGACCACTCACGTCTCCCACCTCAAATCGCTCAACCAACGAGAGCAGGCGGCCCAGGTTACCTTCACGACTTATCAGTGCCTGTTTCACGTCCTCTTCCAGTGGGATAGAGTCCACTAGTTCTTCCACAGAGGCACCTTCAACACGACCAATCAGTGACAAAAGTCCTAGCGTAAACGCCACGTCACCCTCAACATCGCTCAGGCGGCGGGCGATATAGCGACAAATCGCGGCACGAATAATCACCTGGCGCAGCTGCAAGCGCTGAACCGGGTCATTGCGTGACAGCGTCATCGTCATCACCATGGACTTCAGGCGCCGTGTGCCTAAAAGCTGTATTGCTTCCCGCAGACTGCTCACGGGTCGCACTAGATTGGCATGGGCAGCGGTATTGAGCTGACGCAGCACTAAATTACACAGGTGCGGGTGCTGCGCCAGCAAGCTTTCCAGCCTAGCTTGGTCAGGGTCTGAGCACGCCAGCTCCGCCAGCAGCTGCATTTCGGCGGCCGGGTTGCTGGAGCGTCGCGCATTGAACGCCTGCACGTGGTTAGGCGGTGAGAACACATATCCTTGGAAAAGCTGAAACCCTGCTTGTTTGGCTTGCTCAAGCTGGTCACGCTGCTCGACAAACGTGGCAATCAGCGTAAGGCCTTCACCCTGATAGCGAGTAGCGCGCACGTAGGCATCCTCACGCCTGATATCGACCTTTACAAAATCCGCCACGACCATAAGTGCTTCACCCTGCTGGTCCAGCAGAGTATCGTCCAAACAGATACGAAACCCCTGCTCTCGCAGGTTGGCAAGCCTTGTGATCATTTCGTGCTGCTGGCTTGGCTGATGGAAAAGCTGGGCAGGAATATCCGCTACGAGCTGCTGGGGCGATAGCGGCATAATCTCGGGGTTAATCACCCACTCACTGGTGGCATTAAAAAACAGCTGGCGGCTACCCACCAACGCTTCTAAGCCCACCTCGTAAAATGCTGTTGAGCAAGCGCGCGCGGTTGCCAGCAACGGGTCATCGATATCCGCATGACTCGCCCCTGGCTGGGCGCGGTACAGTAGCTTGTCTGCCACATGGAGAAAGCGCCTATCACAGATGGGCTGAAGCGCTACGCTATAGGCGTCAGAACTCACCAATTACCTGTCTCCCCATACCTGTTTATCTATGACGTTTGCGTTAAGTGGTGCTCAAGCACGTGTTGCAGGCGCTCTATATCGACAGGCTTGGTCATATAGTCGTTAAAGCCTTGCTGTAAACCGCGCTGAATATCGCTGTCACTGGCATGTGCTGACACAGCGACAACGGGCAGATGCGCCGTGCGGTGATTAGCCCTGATATGTTTTAGGGCGGCATAGCCATCCATACCGGGCAAACTAATATCCATCAGTACAAGGTCATACGCATTAGCGTCAAGCTTTTCAAGCCCCTCCTCTGCCGAGCCTGCTAGGTCCATACGCCAATGCCCGCGCGACGCGATGATTTTTTCCATAAGCCGCTGATTGATGCGGTTATCTTCAACATATAGCAAGCAGCGAACGGCCCTATCACCCGCCCCAAACGCAGTGCCTTGTTTGTCACCGGTATCTGCCGCTGGCGCTAGCGCGCTAGCGGGTAAGGCGCGGCATAGCCAGAGCGTAAAACACGCGCCTTTCTCTAGCGCACTCACTAAGGTGATGCGCCCGTTTAGGCTCTTTGCTAAGTGGTTGGCCAAGCTTAGCCCCACGCCTGTGCCTTCTACCACGCCCATACCCGCATCAAGGCGATTAAAGGGGACAAAGACAGCCTCATGGTGAGCCGGGGCAATCCCTTTGCCTTGATCGGTAACGGCAATGCCAACCTCTTGCTCCCCCTCAACTATCGTAAGTGCGACCTGCCCACCGTCGGGCTGAAACTTAATGGCATTGCTCACCAGCTGATGAAGAATACGCTGAATACGCAGCCGCTCCCCGTTTGCCCATACAGGGGTGGCAAGGTCACAGATGATGAGAATTGCCTGCTGTGCTGCCAGCGGTTGAAAATGGTGTATGACATCGTCAATGACGTCGGTCAACTGCACCGGCATTTGGGGCACGGGTGAAGGCGCTTGACCTAAGTGCGCAAAGTCGAGCAAGTCGCTGATTTGTGCCAGTAACTGCTGGCCGCTTTGTACAATATGTTGGGAAAACGTGGCGACTTTGGGCGGCATGTCGCCCTTTAACCGCGAGAGTAACTGCGCATAGCCCAAAATACTGTTAAGCGGCGTGCGCAGTTCATGGCTCATCGAGGCCAAAAAATCATTTTTGGCGCGGTTGGCACGTTCAGCATCATCACGGGCGGCCTCCAGGTGGCGCACCATCTCTTCACGCTGGCGGCTATCGCGGTACAGGTTAATTAGCAGGCCACAGGTCACCAGAAAGGGCTTCAACTCATCAGCCAGCGTCGTGCTATACCCTTGGCTGGCATTGGCGACGCCAATCATGCCAATAAGCTGGTCGTTGTCGTAAATAGGCAACCCTAAAAAGTTGTAGATCGCAGGGTGGCCCGGCGGAAAGCCACCCCGGTGGGGGTGCTGGTTAAGTTCATTCGTTAAGACGGTTTCACCGTGGGCAAAAACGCGCCCTAAGAGACTCTTCGGGTTGGAGAGCATCATCTCCCCTGAGCGCAGCTTTTCCATAAGCTGACGCGACTCCTCACTCCAAGAGAGGTCTGAAATGGCATGAATACGTAGGCTGGGCACTGCATCGGCACCGCTTACCACCTCGCCAATCAGTGCATATTCACTGTTGGTAATGCGCTTTAACGCATCCAGAATAAACGTCCATCGCGCGTCTTCTTGTTGCATTTCACGGTAGTTCGCCACCCCTTGGCGAAAGACTTCCAGCTGCGTTTCTTGCCGCACTTGCTGCGTTCTCTCCTCCAAGGTGAACATAACCCCATGATGAGCGTAGCAAGGCTCGCCCAGCGCGGTACCGTGGAGGCTAAAGTGCCGCCCTCTAACCGTCGTCTGCACCGCTTCCAAACGGCCACCTTGTTGATAGCACTGCCACAACACTTTTAACGGATGCGCAAGCGGAACCGGCATTGCAAGTACAGCCTCATCAAATGAGCCTGGCGCTTGCTTGAGCGCCATCAGTTCACAGGCAAGCGTATTGGCTGCCCAGCACTGTCCGGCTGCTGAAAATGCCATGGCGGCGTTGGGCAACCCTTGAATACTGTCGCAAAGTAGCGTGGTGGCGGCGTACTGGCTCATATCAATCACTTTGTGCCCGTAAGTGCTGTTGAATAGCACGACATAACACTTCGGTTTTAACAGGCTTAGTAATCACATCCTGCATGCCAGCATCTAGACAGCGTTGACGGTCTTCAGGCATAGCGTTGGCCGTCATGGCTAAAATTGGCAAGGTCACCCCCCTAGCCCGTAACTGGCGTGTTGCTTCTACGCCATCCAGAACGGGCATTTGCATATCCATCAATACAAGGTCAAATGCTTCGCTCGCCATTCGCGCCAGCGCCTCTTGGCCGTTTTCAGCCACTGCCACCGTATGCCCCATTCGGGTTAGCTGCTTACGCGCCAACATTTGGTTAACGGGGTTGTCTTCTACCAGCAGCAGGTGGCCCTGCAACCTGCTCGCTTCCTCGGCACTAGGCACCACAGCGGGTACCGGATTTGCGGCGTTCAATGTCAGCTTAAAGGAGAATCGGCTGCCCACCCCTGGCGAACTCTTTAGCGCAATACGCCCGCCCATCGACGCCACCAGCCGCTGGCTAATCACCAGCCCAAGACCCGCCCCTTCACGACGGCGAGCCAGCGAGCTATCGACTTGAGAAAACGGTTTAAACAATTTCTTTTGCTGCTCCTGGCTCATACCGCAGCCGCTGTCAGTGATACTGAACAGCACCGTGATATGCCCGTTAGCCGCTTGCCCAGACACCTTGAGGGTAACGCTGCCTTCCTCAGTAAATTTAAATGCGTTATTCAGCAGGTTCATTAAGACCTGGCGCAGTCGGTCGGGATCTGCCTCCACCCAGCCAAGCGGTGCAGGTACCTCGCAGTGAAAAGCCACCTGGCTATGTTCAGCGCGCAGTCGGTAGCCGGTGCTCAGCGTCTGTAAAAATTCATCGAGTGAAAAGCGCCGTGGTGACAGCGTTAGCGTTCCGGCAGCAATTTTCGAGTAATCCAGAATATCGTTAATCACGGTGGAGAGCGCATCGGTGGTTGCACGCAGCGTATTGAGATACTCGCGGCCCTTGGCCGTTCGCACAACCTCTTGCTCCAGCAAATCCGTTAAGCCAACAATGCCATTTAGCGGGGTGCGGATTTCGTGACTCATCACGGCCATAAAGTCGGACTTTGCCTGACTGGCCTTTTCAGCCTGCTGCTTAGCGGTATATAGCTGGACGTTGGTTTCTGCCAGCGTGCGCTGGCGCGACTCCAAGGAGAGCCGCTGTCGGCGCAGCTGAAAGATCAAAATCAGCCCTGCTAGCATGGTGAGCGATACCAGCAGCAGTGAAGCGCGTATTAGCGTCTGTAGGGCTTCTCTATCGCGCTGTCGCTGGCCCGTAAAGTAATGGTTGGCCTGCAGGGCAAGCGCCCCAGTGGCTCTTTGAACATTGGCCAGGGTATGGTCAAGCGAATCACGCTGCTCGGCTATTGAGGCGGGCGTGAGCGCGGCAATTTGGCTATCCAGCGCTTTAATCGCCTGTAGGATGTCATCGACAGAATATTCACGCATCGACACCTTGCGTATCAGTTCCGCCACTTGACCGCGATCGATCACTTTCAAACGGCTATACAAAATATCGTAGGCCAACAGCAGCTCTGCCAGGTTGTCTGGCGTGGCGCGCAACAGCGCAACGCGCACCGCTTGGGTTTCACGATCGAGCTGATAAGACGCCCACAAGGCGTCCTCCAGAAGCCGCTTATCCGACGACTGGTGTTTGTGCAGGGCAATGCCACCCAAGGTCAAGGAGGCTAAAAACAGCAGGCCAATGCCCATCACAGACAACAGGCGCTGACGAATCGCCGACTGCAAAAACGTAAGAAATCGTCCCATCATGCTGTCGACTACCTGCGGTTGAAAGCGCCGCTCAGTCAACATCGACAAGCAAGCGCGTCACTTGCCAGGCCGAACGGGCGTAAATGGTTTCTTGGTGTAAGCTGCTATCGCTATCAAATGGGTAGATCACAAAGACAGGGCCGTGCTCACGAACACTCATCGGCGTATCGTTAGCGTGGGTGGCAAAGATAACGTCATAGATATAGAAGTCCTCCACCGGGATTTCGACTTCATAGCCATTGATGGCGACTGCAATCACCGTCTGGGCTTCTTCTGCACCCACAGCTTGCAAGACAGCGCGCGCCAGCGGCCCTGTAAAATGCAGAGCTTCATCGTGCCAAGGGGTGGAGGTGATGGTGGTGTGACGTCCTAACGCCTCCAACATGGCATGGTCAAAGACCGCCTCGTCCGCTTGATTGGTTACGCTAATCTGGCCGCTAACGGTGAGCACGGCTGGGCCATCAGGGGCTTCTAAGGCAACGCTGGGCATGCTGGCCGCCAGCAACAAAAAGGCCGTGCCTGCTAACCATGGTACATGACGCATCATACGCTGTGAGACCATTATTCTTACTCCCCCAAGGTTGAGCCGCTCTGCTGACGGGACGTTTAGTGATGGCGCGAGCAGTGCGTTTGACGTGCCATGCTCGCTTTTTCAGCGGTGGATATAGCACGTCATTAAATGAGTCAATTAACCAGTTGGTAACATACTGTATTCAGCCACCAGTGGCTGCAGGGGAATTGCAAAGCTTTGCAAACACTGCCTTTGTAAACATCTCCTTTGCAAGCATAGCCTTTGTAAAAACTGTCTTGGCGAACATTGGCTTTGCCAACACTGCCATATTGTGTGCCAGCGCTAACACACCTTGGTAGAAAGGAGGGAAGGTGAAAGCGCCGAACCGCCTAACGCGTTTAAAGCACTTCTTGCAGCGCAGACTCCAAGGCAATCAATGCCTGTGAGAGCGCAGCGACGTGCGGTTCCAGGGGGCTATCAGCGCGGTTATCGGACGTTAGCGCCGTTAATAGCGCTTCGGCACTGCGCTGGGCAGGCACGGCAACCAGGTTTTCTAACAACGCAGAGAGTGACGCCAGCGGCATCTCTAGGCGACCCATTTGGGACGGCTCAACAAGCGCCTGCTCACAGCCTAAGCGTACCTGACGAAGCTCCGTTAGCACCAAGCGCATCAATGGCTTAATGCGCTGCGCATTGCCACCCAGCAGGGAAACGGTGGCCGGCCAGTCTAACGCTTGAGCATCCGCTTGAGGCGGCTCGTTTGTGCCAGGCTCAGAGAGCGCACTGTCATCCGCCAGTGCTAAAAAGCTTTCCAGCGTCATGGCCTTAGCAGCGGGCTGCAAGGGCGTGGTGGGCGGCGTAGACGGCGGACGATATACCCGCCCTATTTCGCTTCTCAAGCGTTCTAAATTAATCGGCTTGGTGAGGTACCCCTGCATGCCTTGGGCGAGGTAGTGCTCCTGGTCACCCTTCATTGCGTTGGCCGTCAGGGCAACGATCGGCGTTGGCGGTTGACCATGCTGTTGTTCTAACAAGCGGATAGCGTGTGTAGCCTCTACGCCGTCCATCACCGGCATCATAATGTCCATCAAAATAACGTCAAAGCGCGTTTCCTGGCACTTGTCTAACGCCTCCTGTCCGTTATTGGCCAACTCGCAGCGAGCATGCAGCTTGTCTAATAGCTTCAATGCCAGCTTTTGGTTAATAGGGTTATCTTCCACCAGCAGCACCGAGAACGGCAGCTGGGGCAGCAGCGGTTCCTCTACCGTATTGGGTGACGACAGCGGGGCAGCGTGTGTAGCGGTTTCAGAAAGCACGTTTTGCAGGTCGTTCAACGTCAGTGGCTTAGTGAGATAGCCAGGAATCCCCAGCACCTGGCAGCGCCGCGCGTCCCCCGTCACGGCTGATGACGTCACCAAACGCAGCTGCTCAGGCACCACCTGTTTCTCTTCGATCAGCCGCGTGGCTAACTCATAGCCATTCATCCCCGGCATGTGGACATCAATCAGCACAAGCGTGAACGGTGGCTCGTGGGGGGCTAGCTGGCGCAGGCGAAACAGCGCTTCAGGACCGCTGCTAAATATCTCAACGTCTACCTTGAGGGCTTGCAGCATTGCGCTGACCACCCAGCGATCAACGGGTTCATCTTCGACGTACAGTACGCGGTGGTGACGCGGATCAAATCGCAGGACCGGGGTAGATTCCGGTGCCGATGCCAAAGCGAGCGGCACCGTAAACGCCATACAGGTACCCTGGCCGAGCAGGCTAGACGCTTCGATGTGCCCTCCCATCAGCTCCACCAGTTGGCGTGTGATGGTGAGCCCCAGGCCGGTGCCTTCAAATCGACGGTTAGCGTTGCTATCAACCTGCTCAAATGCCTCAAAGACGCTGGCTAGCTTATCCTCCGGTATACCAATGCCTGTATCCGTGACGCTAAAGGTGAGCCATACCGCCTCGTCTGGCTGAGGCTCCGTCGAGAATGGCGCCAGGCGAATGTCCAGCTGTACGCTGCCCTGATCGGTGAATTTAAGCGCGTTCCCCAGCAAGTTGGTGAGCACCTGCTGGAAACGCACCGGGTCCAGCATCACGTAACGCGGCACTCCCCGCCCCAAGTGGTATCGAAGCTTAACGCCTTTAATCAGCGCTCTGGGCGCTTGCGCTTTAATCACTTGCCCCAGGTAGGCGTAGAGGTCGACGCTTTCCAGGCGTAAATCGAGCTTATTGGCTTCGATCTTGGAAATATCCAGCAGCAGGTTAATCATTTCCAACAAATGTTCCGCACTCAGCCGCGCAAGGCTCAGGTACTCCTGCTGCTCTTTTTCAAGCGGTGTCTCCAGCACCAAATCGAGCATACCCATCACCCCGTTCATGGGCGTGCGAATCTCATGGCTCATGTTGGCCAGAAACTGGCTTTTCGCTACGTTGGCGCTTTTTGCCTGTTGAACTTGGTGCAGCAGTTCCTTTTCGTAAAGACACGCTCGGGCAGCGTTGGCCAGCTTCTCCATAAGCTTGGTCAACGACATAAGTAGACTGTGCGAAAACCCTTCACCTTTACGATAAAGAATCAGTAAACCGAAGTGGGGCAGCGACATTACATAACGCTCTCCTGCACCATCAAGGTCACAGACCCGCATGGGCAAGCTCGACGTAAAGGCGGCTTGCTGATCGTCGGTTTCAGGCAGGAGCAGACCATCGATAAACGCCAGATGTTCCGGCTGCCGTTTAAGCGTGCGCGGAATACACAGCGCGCTGTGCCACTCCAGCGTACCGGTGGTGTGTGGCAGTGCCGATGTGCTTTGCGGTACGGTGCTATTGTCTTGTGCATAGCTGAGTACGCAGGCACTAACGCAGTTAAGCACACGCGCCATGGTGCTCACGCTCTGTGTGAGCATCGGCAACAGCTCTAGGCTTTGCCCGATCGACAGCGAAATTTCGTAAAGAAGATCGCCTTCTGCCAGCTTATTCACGCGATATCCAAGAGAGTGTTGATGGTGTAACGGGGTATATCATGGATTAACCCAGCGCGCCTAGCACCACGGTCTTGTTATAAAAGGCGAGATAATCGCTACCGCTATTGGCGATTTCCCCCAGGGTAAAGGCGCCAAAGACATTCTGACCTCGGCTGACCTCCTTCAGCTCATGGGTAATCATGTCGTCTAGAAAAAGTACGCGAGAGATACAGTCAATCAGCAGCAAATCAACCTGCGCCCCCGGTGCCAAATGCGCCGTAGCCTGGCGATGGGCACAGGCGGCGGCTCCCATCAGCGTTCCCGGATTGCCATGCAGCAGCGTCACGCGACACCCTTCCGGCACCTCTCCTACGCAGGTAATTTCACCCTGGGCATTCATCATCAGTGGATCGCGCACAATCAGCTCAGCATCGTAGCGGGCAATACCTAACGGGTAAGACTTAGCAATCGAGAAGAAGTTATCCGCACTGATCAGCTGACCACTATGGGCGCTTATCAGACGCGCATAGATCTGTGCAGCAGGCTCCCAGTCAATACTCTTCACCACATTACGCTCGCTACTGGTGACGGTGAAGGCATCGCTGATGGGCTTCCAACCGTGGGCAACACCAATCACGCTCGGCATCGGTAGCCGTACAACAAGCGCAGCATCCTCTTTTAAGCCTATAGGCGTAATCAGGCAGGGCCGCTGTACAAAACTTAACGACCCAGCGCCGCCGCCAATAAAGTTGTGCTCCAGCCCGAACGTAAAAAACAGGCTTTCAACAAACGCGCTAATACGCGACGCCAAACCATCTACCACGACAAAATAGGTCTGCGGCCTCTCGTCTTCCGGCCATGTTGCTTCCAGGTCGGCCAGCGCCTCTTCGAACTGCGTTTGCTCAGCGCTTAATCCCTCTACCACGCCGATGCTTGGCGCACTGTTCAAGCCGACTAGAAGCGTTCCCTGACGATAATTCGCGCCTTTATAGGCAATCTGTGGGAAAACGCCACCTAACACCGGCAAGTGCGACGCCTTTAAGCAGGGGTCTACCGCGCTGGGCGTCCAGCCATTATCGTCACAGGCGAGGACCAAAATCGCTTGAACATCCTCTTGAGATGCCAGCGTCTGCAACGCATTAGCAAATCCTTTTACCGTACCGCTGGCATCAAAGTGTTGTTGCATATCGCTACCTTTGTTCGTCGATATTGCGCTTTCATCAGTGGATGGCGTATAGATGACCCACGTTCAGCTCGCCGTTACGCTAACCAACTGCTGCTGCAAGAATGCCTGGCATGCCGCTGGCTCCATCGGCCTTGCAAGTAAAAAGCCTTGTACTTCGTCCACATCCAGCGCATCCAGGTAGTCGAGCTGACGCTGGTCCTCAACCCCTTCGGCAATGGTTTTCAATCCCAACCCTTGGCTGAGCGCAGTAAGTGAGCGCACAATCGCGCGGTTCTGACGGGACTGGGCAATCTCAACAATGAAGCTGCGGTCAATTTTTAAGGTATCCAGCGGGAAGCGCAGCAAATACTCATAGGACGAGTGCCCCGTGCCAAAGTCGTCAATGGCCAGCCTAAACCCCATCCCCTTGAGCTTATGTAAAATCGCCAGTGTCGCCTGCGGATTGCGCATGGCGGTACTCTCAGTAATTTCCAGCTCGAACTCCTGCGGCTTGTGGCCATAGCTCGCCGCATGCCGCGCGATATGCTCTGCAAGCCCTGCTACCTCAAACTGACGGGCAGAAATATTGATGCCCATCACCACCTGGATTCCCTGCTGCTTCCACTGGGCCAGCTGGCGGCTCGCCTCTTTGGCGACCCAGTCCCCCACGTCAATGATCAGCCCACTCTCTTCTAACAGCGGGATAAAATCAGCCGGTGAGATGACCCCACGGGTCGGGTGGCGCCATCTCAGCAGCGCCTCAACCCCCACATAGCGGCGGCTTACAAGGCTCTGCTGGGGCTGGTAAACCAGGAAAAACTCATTGTTATCCAAGGCTTTTCGCAGGTCATTCTCCAGGCTCAATGCATCGACGTTCTCAAAAGCATGCGCGCTTTCGTATAGCAACAGCGTTTGATTGCCACCCTGCTGACGGCAAAACCGCTGCGCTAACAGGGCCGAACGCAACAGCTCATCACCGCTATGGCCGTTGCTTGGAAAGAGGCTAACGCCAGCGGTGAAGTCGACAAATATCTCTTCGCCTTTAAGGCAGTAGGTGCCTGCGAGTGGCAAAAATTTGTCGCGGCAAAACACCGGCGCATCGCGCTCGTCAAGATGAGGCATAGCGACGGCAAAGGTGTCAGCTTCTAAACGGCATACCAGTGCATCCGGCACGCTCTGCTTTAGACACTGAGCAAACATCACCAACAGCTGGTCGCCAGCCTGAATCCCCATCGCATCGTTAATGCGGTGCAGGCGGTTAACGTCGATCACGCTCACCGACCAAACCTGCTGTTTTGCACTGCTCAAGCGCTCATTGAGCAGGTTAAGAAACAGCCGACGTTTAGGCAGGTCTGTCAGCTCGTCGTGCTCTGCCAGATAGAGCGCTTTATCCTCAAAGGCACGTAGCGCGGTGACATCTTGAAAGGCACCGATCAGCTTGTGCTCCTCGGTTTTGGCCGCGCTCTGTAAACGTAGGATGCGCTCCTCGTTGCCCAACGTCAGCGTCACTTCAAGGTTAATACCCTCGCCACTGCGCTGGGCTGACACCAAGGCGGCCTCCAAACGTAAGCGGTCTGTCTGCCCAACCAGTGACAGCAGCGCTTGGCCGCTCTCCGGCAGAGTCTCGCAGCGCAGCACCTCTGTGGCTCCCTCTGACCAGCTCAACGTATCGCTTTGCTCGTCCCACTGCCAAAACCCCAGGTGCGCTAAGCGGCATGCGCTTGCCTGCTCAATTTGTGTTTCGCGTAGGGCTTGCTCGCGCGCCGCACCGCGCAGGGCGTATTTCACCCTTTCAGCTAACAGCGCAAGATTAATTGGCTTGGTGATAAAGTCCGTGGCCCCAGAGCTGAACGCTTGGTCAATAGACGCCACATCGTCCGAGCCGGTCAGCATGAGCAGCGGCTTATCGCGGTTACGGCTACCCGTTTCGCCATTGCGTACGGCTTGCACAAACTCAAACCCATTGCGCTCCGGCATATTGACATCAACCAACACCAACGCAGGGCTGTGCTGCACCATCAGCGCTAGCGCGTGTTCCACACCGGCTGCCTGCACCACGTGGTAACCGCGCTTTTTTAGCCCTGACGATACCAACAGGCGCAGCGTAGGATCGTCATCGATGACAAGCAGCGTTTCAGCAGGCGCCATACTTACCTCTATTATTTAGGATCTTTAAGAATTACTTTACGCTGTCGAACTAGTTAAATGTGTGAATCTTTGTCAATATCGCCATGGCGGTTAAAGTTGCGACCGCATATGCCCAATACCGTCGAGAAGAGAGCTTTGCTTGTGACACTACCTCTAGAATCCTTGCGAGAATTTGATATCGACGCTGGTCTTGTATATGCCGACGGCGATCAAGAGCTGTATCTTGAGGTGTTGGCGATGTTCCATGAGCAGCTTACCACCGAGTTTGCTGGTCTGCCCCAACGGCTAAGAACTGACATCACTACCGATTTAGCACGTCAAGCACATACACTTAAAGGATCAGCAAGCTCAGTAGGTGCTACCCATATTGCAGCGGCTGCACAGGTGATTGACCAGCAGATTAAAGAGGGTAAAACCTCTTTGGAGGTTGAGCTGCTGGACCGGCTACACGCATCCATTCAGTCAGCGCTTCACGAGCTCAACTCTGTCTTATAGCCACAGGCACCCGTCACTGTATCCGTGCACTAGGCGGTGGGCGGTAAGGTAAAAAGATGCATATTGGTATATTAGAAGACGATCCAATCCAACGACGCTTCCTCGTCTCGGCACTTAAGGACTGGGACGAACCACGGATTCAGTGCGATAGCTTTGAGCGTGCAAGCGAGCTTTTGAAAGCAATGAGCAAGCAAACCTTTGATCTGCTGATTCTCGACTGGTTCCTACCGGATGCCGACGGCATGCAGCTCATGAAGCGCTTGCGTCAAGATCTTGGCTGGCCCGGCCCGGTGCTTTTTATTACCGCCAGCCAGGGTGAAAATGATGTTGTGATGGCGCTCGAGAGTGGCGCTGATGACTTCCTTACCAAACCCATACGCCCCGCAGAATTACGTGCACGGATATTCGCACTCGCTCGTCGTGCCGGACTTAACAAAGACATTAGCGACGCCACCCAGGCATTTGGCGCTTACACGCTAGCGCCGAGCCACCACACCATTACCGTAAACAACACGCCCGTTGAGCTCACGGCCCGTGAGTATGAGCTTGCTGCGCTTTTTCTCTCCCACCTTGGCCAGCTCTTCTCCCGACAGAACATACTGGAAATGGTGTGGGGGGTGCGCGCAGACCTCTCCACACGCACAATCGACACGCATATCAGCCGCCTGCGGAAAAAGTTATCGTTTGACGGCACTTATGGGCTGCAGCTTAAAAGCGTCTACAAGTACGGCTACCGCTTAGAACACAAAGAGGTAGCGGTCTAAAGCCAGAGATCGACCGGCGTCACGCTAGCTGTTTGTCTTATATTCCAGCACCTGACACTCAGTGGTTTATCCACAGATCGGATTGGAGCTAGGTTTTGTACGAAAAGCCTTATCTGCTAACTTTACCTATGCAAAAGCAGCATAGGGGAAAACAATGGTCGGACGTTACGAGATTTCTGATGACGGCTGGGCACAGATCGAAGATATCGTGGCTCCCCCTCAAACCATGGGCAGACCCAGGC
>NZ_AHBC01000015.1:0-2919 GCF_000236625.2 Halomonas sp. GFAJ-1 | reverse complement strand
GGTTTCCAATTAACAGATCAGAGTAACGGAAAAGATAGTCAATATAACAGTAGTAAAAATAGATCGGTAAGGCATGACTGGAATAATGAAAGATCTCTTTTTGAAAAAATTGTTAAATAAATTTGGAGATGGTTGTGAAAGAGTTAAAATTGCTAGATTGTACTTTGCGTGATGGTGGTTATTACAATGCCTGGGATTTTTCTGAGCAACTAATACATGAGTATTTAGATGCAATGCAATCTGCAGGTGTTGATATCGTTGAGCTAGGTCTTCGTACGCTCAAGAAGCAAGGGTTCCAAGGCCCTTGTGCGTTTACTACAGATGAGTTTTTGGAGAGCCTTACCATCCCTTCAGGCCTTACTGTAGGTGTAATGGTTAATGGTAGCGAACTAGTTGGTGAAATTCCGCAAATTGAGGCTTTAGAACGGCTATTTCCCAATAGTGCTTCTAACTCTCCAGTAGAATTAGTGCGAATTGCCTGTCACGTTCATGAATTTACCAGTTCTTTGCCTGCAGTAATTTGGTTAAAGGATAGAGGTTATAAAGTTGGCTTTAATTTAATGCAAGTGGCTGATCGAACTGAAGATGAAGTGAAGGCCCTTGCTCGTGAAGCTAAAGCATACCCACTTGATGCACTTTATTTTGCGGATAGTATGGGCAGTATGAATCCAGATCAAACTGCAAAAATTATACAGTGGATGCGCACTGAGTGGTCTGGTCCTATGGGAATTCATACACATGATAATTTAGGGTTGGCTTTGTCAAATACTCTGCGTGCGATTGATGAGGGTGTTACATGGCTAGATTCAACTGTTACTGGCATGGGGCGCGGTCCTGGTAATGCGCGTACTGAAGAATTAGCTATTGAGCTTGCTGAGCGGCGAGATAAGCAAGTTAGCATCGTGCCACTGATGGCCTTACTGCGTAAGCATTTCAAGCCTATGCAAGAGCATTATGGCTGGGGAACTAACCCATATTACTATTTGGCTGGGAAATATGGTATTCACCCTACATATATCCAAGAAATGTTGAGTGACGCTCGTTATGATGAAGAAGATGTGTTGGCTGTTATTGAACACCTTCGTGTAGAGGGAGGTAAAAAATTCAGTCTTAATGCTCTTGATGCTGCACGTCATTTTTATCGTGGTGAAGCGAGAGGGAATTGGTCGCCCATAAATATTTTTAACGGTAGAGATGTACTTTTGTTAGGTTCAGGTCCAGGCGTTGGAGATCATCGTAAAGCTTTGGAGCGTTATATAGAAAAAGCTAAGCCTTTAGTAGTTGCTCTTAACACGCAAAAATGTATAGAAGCAAAGTTTGTTGATTTTCGCGTTGCTTGTCACCCTGTACGATTACTAGCTGACTGCGAAGCTCATACTAAATTACCACAGCCATTAATTACCCCATTCTCGATGCTGCCCGTTGATGTGCAAAAATCTTTAAGCGAAAAAGAAATATTAGATTATGGTTTAAAGGTTAAGGCCAATACTTTTTCATTTGACGAAAATGCATGTACTGTTCCTAGCTCTTTAGTTGTGGCTTATGCACTTGCAGTCCTTAATAGTGGAAAAGCAAACAAAATTATGATGGCGGGCTTTGACGGTTATGGAGCTGATGATCCTCGCAGCCAAGAAATGCACCAGCTTTTTGAAGAGTATCTAGCTAATAAAGAAACAGTGCGGTTGGTGTCAATAACGCCGACTCGATATGCTCTTCATACAGAGTCTGTTTACGCACTTTAAAAGCCTAATGAAGGATAATATTATGCGTAGTGTTGTGTTGATACCCGCACGTTTTGGTTCTACACGCTATCCAGGTAAGCCGTTAGTTAAACTTCTTGGAAAACCTATGGTGTTATGGGTTGCTGAAATTTCGGCCCGCGCTGTAGGAAAAGAAAATGTATATGTTGCTACAGAAGATGCGCGTATTGTTAGTGTTGTCGAGGAATCAGGTTTCCAAGCAGTTTTAACGTCAGATGACGCACTGACAGGCACTGACCGACTTGCACAGGCCGCTTTACAGGTGGAGTCAGATATCTATATAAATGTTCAAGGCGACGAACCTTTAATTGATCCTTTAGATATTTTAAAGATTCGTGAAGCAAAGCTAAACAATATGGATCATGTGATTAATGGCTTCAGTTGGGTGTCTGAAGATGAAGATCCTCATAGTGTTAATATTCCCAAAGTAATAACTACAGAAGATAACCGGCTTGTTTACATGTCCCGTTTAGCATTGCCTGGATATAAAGATAAGAAATGTGCACCAAAAAGCTATAAAAAACAGGTTTGCATCTATGCTTTTACAAAAAAAGAGTTGCAGTTATTTAAGTCATTTGGTCGTAAGAGTGAGCTGGAGTTTAGCGAGGATATTGAGATACTGCGTTTTCTAGAAATGGGGAAAACTATTCGATTAGTAGAAACAAAGCCTGGTAGTTTAGCTGTTGATGTGCCAGAGGATGTTTATAAAGTTGAGGCTGCAATGCGCCAGGCTGGTCTGAAATGAAACAAAGTCTATCCAAATATAAAACGTTAATTTTTGATTGCGATGGAGTTATTTTAAATTCAAATAACGTAAAGACGAATGCGTTTTATAAGGTGGCTTTGCCATATGGTGAAGTTGCTGCACAAAAGTTGGTTGACTATCATGTGCTCAACGGTGGAGTGTCTAGGTATAAAAAATTTGAATTTTTTATAGATAGTATTGTTAAAGATTTGCAGAGTGGCCCTTCTTTAGAAGAATTGCTTACGGCATACGCGATGGAAGTGCGAGACGGATTATTAAAGTGTGAAGTTGCTCATGGACTTTCTGAGTTGAGAGCCCTGACATCTAAAGCTCGTTGGCTAGTAGTATCTGGAGGTGATCAAGAAGAGCTAAGAACAATTTTTCTCGAAAGAGGTCTACTTTCTTTCTTTGATG
>NZ_AHBC01000016.1:0-33731 GCF_000236625.2 Halomonas sp. GFAJ-1 | reverse complement strand
ACTATTCGCCAGCAAGGCATTTTAAAATTAAAGGCGGAAGGGCTGTCCGTCTCTGCCCATCGAGGCCTGTGTAAGACCGGTCACGCACCGGCTGCGGCCTAAGACGTGGGAAGCCTCACCCGTGGTTGCGTAGCGACGTAGGGTGGGGAGCAGTCACCGTCTAATTTTCCTGTGTTGATGGCGTTGGTGGGCGCTTGGAATAGTCAGTTCTTACATATACCAACCCATGCCGTGCTGCCTTATGATGGCCGCTTAAAGAGTCTACCTGCATACTTACAGCAGTTGGAGATGGAATCTAACGGCAAAAGCGTGGGTCGCGATGGTCATTCGGTTAATCATGCCACTTGCCCTATTATGTGGGGCGATGTTGGGCCAAATGCTCAGCATGCGTTTTATCAGCTACTTCATCAGGGCAGCCACACGGTAAGTGCAGACTTTATTGCTGTGGCATCACGCCCCGCGGTAGCCTCTGAAAAAGTGAACCATGCGCTGCAGTCTCAGGAAGCGCTCACCCTGGCAAACTGCTTAGCCCAAGCGCAGCTGTTTGCGCTGGGAGATGACGCCATTCCCCAGGCGTTGCGGGGTTATATGGCGCAGGGTTATCGCGGTAACCAGCCTAATTCTGTTTTACTCTTAAAAGTGCTGGATGCGTGGACGATTGGAGCGCTGCTGTCGCTTTACGAGCATAAGGTGTTTGTACAATCGGTGCTGTGGAACCTCAATCCCTTCGACCAGCCAGGGGTAGAGCTTGGTAAGCAGCTAGCGACCAGCCTTTATCACACGTTATCGGGTAAGCCAGTCGAGCAGCAAAACGTCGAAGACCCAAGTACTGAGCAGCTGCTGCGTAAAGTAACTGAGTGGCGCGAATAGTTTAACGAAAAAGGAAGTATGTAATGTCCCAAGTGCGCAAAGCGATTATCCCGGTCGCCGGTTTCGGTACACGGCTATTGCCGATCAGCAAGGCGATCCCGAAAGAGATGGTGCCTGTTGTTGATCGCCCGCTCATTCAGCACGTGGTAGAAGAAGCGCTGGCGGCAGGCATTAATGAGATTATTTTAGTAACAAGAGCAGGGAAGTCGGCGATTGAAGACCACTTTGATGCTCATTTCGAGCTTGAGCACTCGCTGGCAAGTAAGGGTAAAGATGCGCTGCTTGAAACGCTTTCTGCCATTTCGCCTAAACAGCTAAAAGTCACCAGCGTACGCCAGCCCAATGCCAAAGGCCTGGGCCACGCTATTTTCTGTGCTGCACATTTGCTGGATAAAGATGAACCGTTTGCGGTGATCCTTCCGGATGTACTGGTGAAGCCCCAAGTAGGCAGCACTGCCTGTGACCTGGGCAGCATGGTAGCGCGTTGGAATGCCAACGACGCCTCCCAGATCATGGTGGAAGCCGTTCCCCAGGAAGAGGTCTACCGTTACGGGATTGTGGACTGTGACGAGCCTGCTGCTGGTGAGAGCGCCACAATGCGCGGTGTGGTTGAAAAGCCAACGCCAGAGGATGCCCCTTCGCGTCTTTCCGTCATTGGTCGTTATGTGTTGCCGTATCGCATTATGGAACTGCTGCGTGACCAGCCGCCGGGCGCTGGCAATGAAATCCAGCTGACCGATGCCATTGACCGCTTAATGCAGGAAGGCAAAACCGTACAGGCATTCCGCATGCACGGCCGCACCTTCGACTGCGGGCACATCGAGGGCTGGTTGAAAGCCAATACCACGCTCGCCCGCGAAGCAGGTTACGATATTTGATGCTGTCTTAATAAGTGTGTTTCATTAAAGCCGCTCAGCTGATCACTGTAGCGGCTTTTTTTCGCCCAACACATGGAGGAAAGGTATGCACGATTTGCTTGAGCAAGTGTTAGGCATTGCCTACAAAGCCAATGAGGCCATTATGTCGGTTTATGCCCGCAGCTTTAGTGTTGAGCTAAAAGCCGATAAAAGCCCGCTCACGGAGGCAGACCAAGCTGCTCATAACGTGATTATGCAGGGATTGCAGGCGCTTTCTCTGCAGTTACCTATTCTCTCTGAAGAAGATATTGAAGGATTTACTGGGGTAGACAGCGAAGGCCGTTATTGGCTGGTAGACCCGCTGGATGGCACTAAAGAATTTATCAAGCGCAATGGTGAATTTACGGTCAACATTGCGCTGATTCAGAACGGAAAGCCAGTATTGGGCGTGGTGACCGCGCCTGCTCTCGACATTGCTTACTTAGCGGCTGAAGGAGTAGGGGCATTTAAGATAGAAAATGGTCAGCGTTATGCTATTCAAACAGCAGGAAAACCAGCGCCTGATAATGTGTGGCGAGTCATGGGTAGTCGTTCTCACCCAAGTCCAGATTTAGCAGCCTGGCTGGATAAATTAGGCCGCCACCAAGTTCAGCCTATGGGGAGTTCGCTCAAATTTGGGCTTATCGCGGAAGGTAAAGCTGATGTTTACCCGCGCCTAGGCCCTACCTGCTTATGGGATACTGCGGCCGCCCACGCTGTTGTTCTTCAAGCGGGCGGCCGAGTAGAAAATTTAGAAGGTGATTCACTTAGCTATGCGAATCCCAACCAACAACTAAACCCTCATTTTGTAGTGTGGAGTTATTGATTAAAAAAAAGCAAGGCACGGCGCTATTAATGGCCAAGTGCAACACCTGACCCATCCGGTATGGTGTTGCTATGACTCACTGCTATCTTCACCTCTCTGCTGAAGACCGAGCTGCCTTCATGCTGATGCGTGCTCACCACTCGATCCGTGCCATCGCGCAGCAATTGGGACGTGCACCCAGCACCATCTCACGGGAACTGGCACGCCACACGACTGGTGATCCTGGCGAAAGAGGATGGCACTAATGCCACAGCGGCGGCAGTGGTCTTCAGCGAAAAGCTCCATGAGGTGCCGCGAGCCCTGCGCCTATCCATGACCTACGACCAAGGCAGAGAGATGGTGAAGGCCGAGATTACTCAGAAGATCGGTACCACGATCTACTTCGTTGACCCGCATAGCCCATGGCAACAGGGTTCCAATGAGAACACCAATGGACTGCTGCGACAGTACCTGCCGAAGGGCACGGGCTTGTCGGTCTACAGCCATGAAAAGCTCGACGCCATCGCCGACTCACTGAACACACGGCCTCGCAAGACGTTGGACTGGCGAACGCCGCTGGAAGTCTTCGCCGAGGTGTTCAAGAAGTCGGTCACTGGCCCGAGCACCCTTCAATAGCATTGCGCTTGGAACTTGAGACCATCGTATTCAAAAACCTATTATGCGGTGATGCCGCTGGTTGTCACTACGGGCGACTATGATCAAGGTAAATGTTGATTGGGTGGCTCGCCTTGCTGTAATAGGCTTATCTGCGCTAACTCTCGCGCTTCGCCGGGCGGCATGCCGAAACGTGCTTTAAACGCGTTATAGAACCAAGAAAGGTTGTTAAACCCAGATCGGAAAGCCACTTCTTGAACAGGAGGTGGCGTCAAGGAGGGGGAAGTAAGCTCGTTGAGTGCACTGGTTAACCGCTTTTCTAATAAATAATCCGTAAACGAGGTGCCTTCGTCTCTAAATAGAGACCGAATATAGCTGGTTGACACTTTATGGCGCAACGCTAGGTCATCCAGTGATAACGGGAGCCTGAAGTGTGTATTTATATCAATTTTGATTGCTTTTAAGCGTGCCTTTTTCAAGCTGCTACGACTGGCATGAAAGCCGACACTTCGCTTAGAGCCCAACGTAAGGCAGGCAAGGTCAAACAGTTGGCGGGTGATTTGCATCGTAGTGGCGTTATCAATGTCATTACTTTGCTGCGTGAGATCAAGCGCTATGCGTGTGATGTGGTTAAGCGTCTCATTGTGGTGAAAAAGGTGGTCGTACAGCTTATTAGAGCTTTGTAAAAAAGGCGCCAGCTGAGAGCGTGAAAAGGCAACGCTCAAAAACTCTACGCTATCACCCTGAAAATCAACGCTACCCGATTGATAATTCATGACCACACGCGCCGAACCTGGCACACACAAAAGGGACGGGTTTGATTGCAGATTGGATTGCCAAACCCCAGAGCCACCTGGGTGAATAAGAAACGTAATATCGTCATTACCGTCTGTCACTTGCCTTTTGCCACGAGTTGCTTTTAACGAAGATGTGGTGACGTGGGCAATCGAAACACCGGGAAGTAATCGAACTCTTGTTTGAATATCGGGATGTGTGTTTTTTTGGGCATGAAGCTCAACGTTTGCCATTGCACCGTAAGCTTCTTGTGCAGCCTCTAATCTATCTTCTGGTTCAAACTGATTGGTCGAGAACGAAATGAACGCCATTGCTTCACCTTTCCGCTAACGCTATTGATATTGTTTGAGTGCAATAGCGTTGACATTTTCCTCTACTTTTGACGCAAGAGGTGTGGTGCGTGTGTAGGAGCTGAGGCTGGTAAAAAGCTAAGCTTTGAATTGCTTGCATGTAGCTCGCGTCTGGACAGTAAGCCCACTCACATTGTTCCAATCTGGTTTTATCGACCAAATTCCGTAACCAGGCCAAGTGCATGAGGTTTCTCATTCTACCGAATTGGTATTTCTTAGCTCAGGCATGCTTCCACGCTTTCTCAACTAAAAAATATCGATTCGGTAGCGCTGAGTGGAAGTCGTGCCTAAGACGTTAATGCTAGGATCATTTATGGACTCATGAAACCAAGATTGTAAAACGCGTGGATCCACGGTAGGCATGGGAGCCACATGTCCTGCGAGGTGTGGAGGTCTTAGAGCGATGGGTGACGCGGATTGAATGAGTGGCTTTAGTGGAGGCTAGAGAAAAAGGTTGCTCATATAAATGAAATAATAAATAGCGAAAAATAGGGGACTCAATGTTTATTTCGCGATACATGCATTCGATGACCAGCACCATAACGGTTCTTATTGTTGTGATGGCGTCAGGCGCGACAGCTAACCAGGCCCACGGTGGTTTATTAGACGTTTACCAGTTGGCGAGAGACAACGACCCTATTTTTAGAGAGCAGTTCTACGGCAAGCAGGCAGCCGATGAACTCTACTATCAGGCGCGCTCAGCCCTGTTGCCACAGGTCTCAGTAACGGCCAGCCAATCACAAACTTATCAAAATATCCGACAGTCAGATAATGAAAGCTTTGATAGCGGCTCTGTATCGTTTCCTACTACACGCTATGGTGCATCTATTTCGCAGTCTGTCTATGACTACGCACGTTGGTCATCCTTTGCTCAATCGAAAAAGGAAATCCGTCAGGCAGCCTCAGAGCTAGAGGTGGTGCGCCAGAACTTGCTGTATCGAGTCGCAGAACGCTACTTCGATGCCTTGTCTATTTATGAAAACCTTTCCTACCTGCAGGCTGAGAAGGGGTCTGTTGAAGCGAATTATCAAGAAGTATTGGCACGCTTTGAAGACGGCCTCACACGCTCAGAAAATATGTTAGACGCTAGGGCGCGATTAGAGCAGGTGAGAGCACGGGAAATTGAAGTTCAAAATGCCTTACGTGATGCCATTGAAGCGTTGGCTGAAATGATTGGTGCGCCGCCACAACAGCTTGTGTTGCTGGGTAGTGATTTACAGCTTTCACGTCCGGATCCCGACTCTCAAGAAGCGTGGGAGACATTGGCAATTGAGCGCAGTCCTCGGCTTAAGGCAGCAGAGCTTGCCACAGAGGTTGCGAATCGGTCGATTGACGTACGTCGTGGGGGGCACTTTCCTACGCTGGATCTACAGCTGAACTATGACTTTGATGATACCGACGGCTCCTTATTTGGGGGCGGTAGTGAGGTTGAAACACAAGAAATAGCCTTACGTCTTAATGTGCCCGTGTATAGCGGCGGACGAACCTCTTCAGAAGTGCGTGAAAGTGTGAGTCTCTTAGAAGCCAGTCGGTCTCAGCTAGAAGGCGTAACGCGTGAGCTACGCCGTGAAGTGAGGTCGAGTTATCAAAGTATTCTTTCGGCAAAAGCGCGTGAACGTTCTTTGCGCCGTTCCCTTGAAGCCAGCGAGCAAGTGGTTGAATCAAGGCAAGTAAGTGTGGAAACGGGCATTGTTCCTCTACGCGACTTATTGGACGCTGAAAGAGATTTGTTTTTTGCGCGAAGCGAATTGGCCGCTGCTAGGTATGACTACCTAATTAACGTATTACGCCTTAAACGAGCTACGGGCGTGATTAATGTTGATGACCTTCGCGAAATCGACGAGAGGATGAATGAGCATGTCAGTATCTCAAACATCTTTAATTAAAACGTCGAACATTGCTTCTGCTAAATCGTCGACTGCACATGCATCGTCAGACATGGCGACCGGGAGTGTGGTCAATGATTTAGAGGCACTAGTGAAAGGTCTCGGCGCCCCTTATCTCGTGGAGCCTTCCGCTAAGTTTCAGCCGGGTCAATGGCGAAGCGACAGATGTTTGTTCGGTATCGACGTGAACACCTTAACAGCCGAGCAGTGGCAATCTCGTCTACAGCCTATGCTACAGCAATTAGGGATGTTGGCAGAGGACGAACAGTCATTCATGCGCCTGCTTTATGCCCCCGACGCTGAGCAAAAAGCGTCACCTCATTACCTGCTGGTAGGGGTGGAGGGCAAGACTAACAAAGTGTATTGGGAGCACTCCCTTTCTCAGCTGCGTCACCATGATCCTATCAACCCCCTAGTGCTTTACAGCGCATGGAAGTGGCAATCTCAACATCCGGCAATAATTACCGACTATGTGATGGCACCGGATGCTCATCAGGCGCAACGACTGATACAACGTGAACTCCAAAATCTGCCCCCTGTGGTAGAGGATTTATTAGAGCAACTTGAAATCATTGCGGCCCTCAAGAACACGCCATGGCCGCCACTTACTGTTGATGTTATCGAGCGTGCGCCACCGCAGGCTTTGTCGCTACCGGCGCCTGATGACCGCACACCGCGTTGCTCTATCAACTTACATCTACATCACTTTGCACCACGGCTAGGCGATATCGCGGCGCCAATGTTTGCCTTAGCACGGGAGTGGCTCAGCGCTGAGCGTGATGAGTTAAGGAAGTGGTTAGCACACTATGGCGATCAGATGCTAAGTAATGTGTCATTAGGTGTTGACCAGCATGCTAAGCCTTTTATGACTTTTTATTACGGTGGGAAGGTAAGTTCATCGTCATAGCGGTGGACTCGTCTCTCTGCCAACAACGCATCGCACGGGCGATACCTCTTAGTACTTAATAAGACATCATTAGGAGAAATTTATATGTCTACCCAGCTGCTGATTTATCGAGACATTCAACCGATTACTCGCGACAAACATAAAGAGCGCTATCTAAAAGTTAGCCGCGATTTCCGTTTCGCGAGTAACGTCAACTCTGTCCCGCTGATGGCGGCTGAATTTCCTGCGGCGGCCACAGACCTGCCGATTGTGTTCACCGCTGCAGAAGACGGCGGTGTGTTACCCGTGGCGATTTTGGGCCTACAGCAAGATGAAAATTATCTCGTGGACGCCGAGGGGCAGTGGCGGGGTGAGTATGTGCCAGCGTTTTTCCGCCGTTATCCCTTTGTATTTGCGTCCAGTGAGTCGGGTGATACGTTCACATTATGCGTCGACGAAGCGTACGAAGGTCTAAACACTGACGGTCGCGGCGAGCGGTTTTTTGATACTGAGGGTGAGCAGACCCAGTATTTAGAACGTATCTTAAACTTTTTGCAGGACTATCAAGCCCATTTCCAGCGCACGCGCGCATTCGGTAAGCGTCTTGTAGAGCTGAATATTCTTGAAGATGTTCAGGCCCAAGTTCGCCAATCTGAAGGTGGCCCACGTACCCTGACTGGTTTTAAAGCCGTCAACCGCGAAAAGCTGAAAAGTTTAGATGAGCAAGCACTGCAAAAAATGCTGGCGACTGACGAGCTAGAGTTGCTCTATATCCACTTGCAGTCAATGCGTAACTTTAACCGCCTAAACCGCTTATCTGCGGGCGGTGAGCATGTTGACGCACAGTCAAAAGGTGACCCTGCTGATGAGGGTATGCCCAGCGAATCCGACCCAGTCCACTAAGTGGGCTGTTTGCTGTAACCCCTATGTACGTATCAATCATTCAATACGACACATAGGGGTACTCAACGCTTTATAAAGCGTGCCAGCGTTAGGCCACTGTCGATCCCCCGTTAAACAGTGGCACATCAAGTAGGAGTTTTGTCATGAACCGCCCGTTCCAGCCAACGCGTAAAATGCTTTCTGCCTTAGTCGGTCGTTTGTCACGCAGTGATAAAACGCAGCGTGCTTATGCAAAGAAATCTCGCTTTATTTTTGAAGGGTTAGAACAGCGAGTGCTCTTGTCGGCAGACCCATTAACAGCAGCGTTGGCAGGCGGTGGTGACTTCGAACTGCGTGTCGCCGAGGAGGAAGGTGAGCAGCACTTGATGGTGATGCAGCTAACCGACGAGGGTGATGAACTGGTTGAGAAATTCCAGATTGACAAAGCACGTGACGAAGGCAAGGTGACGCTCAAAGCGGATGACAGCGAGGATGTTGAAACCAACCTTGCGCTCTTGCTGGGTGATCATGCCGATCAGTTAAATGGCATTGAGTTCGTCTTTCTCGGGGGAGAAGGCGATGAAACGTTAAACATTAGTGATGCGGGCGGCGTCACGTTTGACTTTCAGGCAGGTGATGGCGACGACCGTATTATCGATCAGGGTAGCAATGATGGACGCTGGGAAGTTGATGTTGAATCAGAAAGCGGAAAGCGAGATAGCTGGCTGTCGTTTTCTGGCGTACTAGATGTTGAGCTTACTGAAAGTACTGGCCAACACACACTCAGTAGCAGTGAAGCGGCGGCTACATTTTCTGTTTTTGATGAATCACTGGTACTGATTGGTGGTCATGAAGACGACCCGGATGAGCGTGAAGGCATTACCTTTGACGGTGTCGCGATTCTCGAAGGGCGCCATGAAGATACGTTGAGCTTTGCGACATATTTTGACGGTGTCGAGGTCGACCTATCACTCGGCACAGCCACCGCATTAGGGGGTGTGTCAGGCTTTGGCACACTTGAAGGTTCGAACGCTAACGATGTTCTCATTGCAGATGATGAAAGCATTACGCTGCGTGGGCTCTCAGGCAATGACATCCTTCAAGGCGGCGGCGGTGATGACACGCTGATGGGGGGCGCTGGCGATAATTTATTCATCAATACTGGCGGAACCGACACCTTTGTTAGTGAAACAGAGGGCGATGATGCCTTTTTGATTGAGCGCAATCATGATGGTGCGGTTCTCCGACTAAGTAGCGGTGAAGAGGGCGCGGAGGTGGTTCTCAGTGATAGTAACAGCAGCGATGAAACCACCCTGCTGCACTTTGTGACGCCACCCACTGAAATCATCCTAGGCGCCGGAGCGGATAGCCAAAATGTCACCCTGGATGCCAGCGGCTATGGTCTTGGTAGCGTGACGTTCCAGATCCAAGGCCAAGATGTCACGGCCATGGGTAGCGCAAGCGATGACTTGTTTGTGTTGTCGCCTAACGGAAGCGGCACGCTTGATGGCGGCGGCTTTGACGATGAAGGCAACCTGCTGCAGCTAGAAGCCAACCAGAATATGGTGCTAGGCGAAGACATGTTGGCAGTGTCTGGCACACAGCGGTATACCTTCTCAAATATGCAAACGGCCTTGCTGATTGGCGGCGCCAGTGATAATACGCTAGACGCCTCAGGCTTCGCAGGCAGCGTGCGTTTGGAAGGAGTGGCGGGTAATAACACGCTTAGAGCCAGCCAAGATGACAGCCTGCTGGTAGGCGGCAGCGGCGATGATACCCTTATCGGCGGGGCAGGCAACGACGTTTTAACCGGTGGCCGCGGCAATAATGCTCTTGACGGTGGTGGCGGCACGAACCAGGTATTTGGCCAAACGACACATCGTCTGACGCTAAGCGATGACACCTTAGTGCGCGGTGACCAGGAAGAGATTGTCAGGCTTACCTGGAGCGGCAATCAGGATGAACAGGTTCGTTTTTTCTACGGTGAGAGCGATGATTTTGACCGCAGCGTAGAGCTGGCTGCCAACGCAGAAGCGCTGGAAGTGCAGTATGCGTTGGAGCAGCTCGACGGTATTGGGCGGGGCAATGTCCAGGTAGACCGCGAGCTGTCTGAGCAGGGCAATGTGTCGTGGGTAGTGCGCTTTATCGGTGATTTTATGGTCGCCGACGTTGATGGCAAGGCCAGTAAAGAGCTGCTGACGCTGGGGGCGGCAGCAGCCTCGCAAAGTGCGCTGAGTGTGCAAGCACATCGCGAGCAGGAGCGGCGTTTTGGGGTCGATACCTTAACCAACATTCAGGGCGGTCTACTACAGGCTTTAGAGTCTGGCAACGTGCGCCTTGATGCCAGTGGCTTTAGCCATGATGTCTACTTCGAAGGTAGCGGTGGTCAGGATACGTTTATCGGTAGCCTAGGAGATAACACCTTTAACGCCCTAGCCGGTGATAATCATATTATTGCAGGTCAAGGGGTCAATACGGTGACAGGCGGAACGGGCACTGACCACCTGATCTTGAACCTTTCAAGCGATACCTCAGAGGTTGATCTAAAAGGCAGTGAGTTTAGCATTACGGCTAGTGACGCGACGGTAACGTCCTCCTACCAAAATATCGAGCGTGTCTCTATTAACAGCGCTGACGATGGTGGTGAACTTTCCCTTGATGCAAGCGAGTACCACGGTGCATCGCTCTCGACGCGCTTAGCGGATTTAGTCAGTGAAGCGGCGCTCGATACTCTGATTGTCGAGGAGGAGAAGGGCGGTAGCATTAGTGATGAAGGTCAGCTGATTAGCCCGTTGCGTCTGAGCGTTCAGGTGGGCAGCGGTGAGCAGCAAGCCATCTCATTTAGCGGCGTGCGCCAGCTTGAAGACGTGGTGAATCAGCTCAATAACCTTGATGATGTTGACGCAACGTTTGACGCATCTTCAGGCCGTATTAGCGTCACCGCGATAGATACCTTAACGCTTAATGCCCTGGGTAATGCTGATCAACAAGCCGCGCTTGCCGGGCTATTTGACGCACTGGGCATGTCGTTAAGCAGCGCCTCTGGTAGCACGTGGCAGAGCGAGCGGCTCGTCGCTAGCGGCGTGAGTGTGGTCATGGCGACTGATGCGGCGCTAACTGCCGTAGGTAGCCAAGGTAATGACCGTTTCCAGGTTGATCATGCCAGGGCACATAGCATCGATGGCAATGGCGGTGTAAATACGCTGACGGCATTTTACGCCGGTGATATGCAACTGAGTGATGCGTCACTGGTTTACGACTTTAATAATGTTGAAACAAACGATGATGATGATGAAATCGTCGATGATCAACGGATTACCGCCGATCTTTCCAACCTGCACAATGTGACGCTGACCGTCACCGGTGACCCCACTGAGACGGATATCGATGCCACCGACTTTAGTGGCGATTTCGTTAATTTGGTGACGCATGTTAGCGGCTCACTGATCGCAGCAGATAGCGACAATACCCATACGCGGTTTGATGTCACCACCGACGGCCTCGCCGCAGATGCGATATCAATTACGACTCATTCGGCAGCGCAGACTAGCCAAGTACGTGCGTTCTCTGGTGATGTCGATACGCCTTCGCTTGCAGGACTTGATGCCGTCAGTATTGATGGATCGGCAGACCTTTTGTATGCCTGGACCGGGGATGTAACGCTGCAGGACGAGACGCTTGATATTGATCGGGCGATCACCCTTGCGGCGGATGGCGTGCTAACGCTGAAAGATGTCTCCATCAATACCACCAGTAATGACCTACTGATAACGGGCGATGCGGTTCGCGTTGAGGGCGGCGAGATCATTACGGATGGCGGCGACTTGACGCTCGAAGCGGCTGCCATTTATGTCGGTAAAGCCGCGGAGCTCAATACCTGGGGCGGCTCAGAAGACGGTCAGCTAGCCCTGAATGCCCGTCCAATGGGCTTCCTTAACGGTGGTCCGGCCAATGGATTTGTGGACGTTGGGCTGTTTGACCTGAGTGTTGTTATTGAAGAAGCCGAACTCAAGGCGGGAGACATTATTGTTGATGCCCGCATCATTGACCCTGATCGGTCGTTAATCCGTTTGGACAGCGGCAACGCCACGGTTAATAGCGGTATCGATGCTGCGGTTGGCTTTTTAGAGGGGCTTTCGCTCTTCGGGAGTATTTCTGTCCTACTGGCCAGTGGGGATATAGACATCGGTGCTGACGCTGAGCTGGATGCCAGCGGTGATATCCGGATTGACAATGAAATTGAATTAACGGCCTCCATGGAGCCTACGGTGGCGTTTGGCATTGGTGTCTCGGTGGGCGTGCTAACCGCCTATGCCAATGTCAATGTCCACGGCACGCTAACGGCGCAGGACGACGTCGTTATCAACACGCGTGTGTCCACGACTCAGGCCGCCACTGCCAAGCCGTCGGGCATAAAAGGCTTTGCGGGTTCCGCCGCGGTCACGGTGTTAAGGACAGAGTCACGCGCGATGGTGTGGGAAGATGCCACCATTACCGCCGGACGCGACGTGATTGTCGACGCGCGTACAATAGACAGAGGTGCTGTATCGGCAACCTCGGGTGCCGAGAAGGGGAAAGTGGGGGTTGCCATCGCTGTTGCAGTGGAGAACGGCCTCACTGAAGCGCAGCTGGCAGGTAACGTGACGGCGGGCGGCGATATTAAGGTCAATGCGGACACGCGGCGCGAAAGTATCAGCGGTACACGGTTTATTTTTCTTCCTACGTCAGCTAATGGCGTCTCTGCTTCGGCGGGTACCGCCAAGCCGACCCCAGGTAGTGTGATTGAAGGGATCAGCGATAGCTCCGAGGATCTTGCTAAGTCGCCGCTGACGCTGCTTGAACCGCTGAAAGAGAAAGTAGGCGGCTGGGCAAGCCAGTTAGGCGAAAAGCTTAAAGTTGATCAGCTAGCGAAAAAACTATCGTTTGGTGGCGATAGTGATGGCGAAAAGCTCGATCTTGCTGCTGGTATTGCGGTAATGGTAGACATTAACGTGGCAGAAGCACGGCTTGGCTTGAAAGACGGCGTTGATCGAGACGGTAATGCGACAACGGTGCGTTCACAGATCACCGCAGGTGGTGCGGTAGACGTGATTTCGCTGAGCCAGCATCGCCCCAACGTGAGCGCGTCGGGTTCTGCTGCCAAAGATGGCCAAGCGGGAAAAGAAAGTGACAATGAATTAACCAAGCTTATCAAGAAGCGCTTAGCCAAAAAGTCAGACAGTAATGCCAGTGCAGACGGCAGCGCGAAAGATAAAAAAGACGAGAAGAATAAAAAATCAAAAGAAGATCAAACCGCTACTGTGGCTATCTCTGGTGCGGTGAGTGTCAGCGTGCTGGACAATCAGGCACATGCTTCGATTGAAGGGAATGTGGACCTTGATGCCGGAACAGATGATAGCCGAGACGACCGTGCCATCCGCGTCGATGCGCAAAGTATCAATGCACTCGACCTCACCAGTGTGTTCGGTGCGAACCTGGTCACCAGTATTATTGACTTGGTTAATGCAGAAGATGGCAGCGATTTTAGCAGTGATGAAGGCGAGCAACGTGTCGATAATGGCACTAAGGTCATTGTAGATGACGATCATACCGTTGGTGGTGACCCAGGCCATGTGTATCAATTCCTGGGAAGCAACAATACGCTGATTGACTTGGCCGATGAGGACTTTGATAACCCAGATCGTTGGGAAAGCTTAGGTACTCCGCTAGAACAGCAGATTCCCGATCTGATCAATACCATTTCAGGCTACTTCTCCAACAATTTTGGCCTCAACGGCAGCTTTGATACCTGGACGATGGCGACGGCCTCTGGCGAAAAACTTGCTTTAGCAGGGGCGGGTACTGTTTTTGTTTTAGATCAAACCAGTGATGCGCGCATTCGTGAAGGGGCGCGTATTAACGTGGACGGTACTGATAGTGTCACAGACATCGACGTGGATAGCGGCCGATCAGTTAGCGTGACAGCGAGTTCGCAAAACGATGCTTTGAGCGCGGTAGGTAACATTAAACTGCCCGGCATCTCTGCACCAGGAAGCTTTAATCTTGAGCGCTGGAAGGAGTCGTTCAGCAAAGATAAGTTTAGCCCAAAAGAAATAGGCAATAATTTCCTCGCGACCCAGGCGGACTCCGTTGCGATTGGTGCGGCGTTCACTGCCAATATTCTCGGCAGCCAGACACGCGCTGAAATTGAGTCTGATGTTGTGCTGATGGCAGACAGCCTTGATGTGAGTGCCGATCATCAGTCAATTCTATTAGGTGTGGGCTCTTCGGGCGGAAAGTCTCAAAAAGTAGCGTTTAACGCCTCTGCTGTTGCTAATGTCATCCAAAATAGCACGCAGGCTTGGATCGCTGATAACAGTTTCATTCGGGTAGGCAGTGGCTCTGTTGATAGCGGCGATAGTGATAGCCCTGCTTTGCGTGTTAGCGCCAATGATGCGTCTTACATGATCAACCTAACCGGCAGCTTTAACACGGGTGGAAAGGCCGCCGTGGGGGCATCAGCTGGGGTGAGTGTATTGGAGCGGGATACCCGTGCCATGGTGGGGCGTGAGGCCAGCAGCTCTTGGGATGACAGCACGCTCTCTAATCTTCAAGGTTCCATCGTGGTGGGCGGCGATGCTCAAGTCGCGTCCACTAACAGTGGTGTGGTTATTGACTTGGCCGTCGCGGGTAGCGTTGCAGGTAAATCCAAATCAGGCACTAGCAGTAACTCTTCAACCCAACCAGCGAAGGACGACCCCGGTAAATGGCCTAATAACCAAGCCAACTACGACAAAGTGTTGGGTGATATGCAGGGCAAGCTGGGCAGTGGTTCAGGAAGCTCGTCAAGCAGCAGCTCGAAAATAGGCGTGGGTCTTTCGGGGTCTGTTGTAGTGCATGTCGGTGACGATAACACTATCGCCACGGTGCGCGGCTTGGACACAATGGAAGTCGACGGGAAGGTGGAAATTGCCGCCAATGACGCTACCCAGATGGGCATGTTTGCCGGCGGTGCCGCGATCTCGTTAAGTCAAAAAAGCGTGGCCGTGGCCGGTGCCGCTACCATTGCGGTACAAAGCGGTACAACACAGGCAGGCGTTGCAGATATTCATCACTGGCAAAGTGATGATGTGGCTATTAGCGCTGAGCGCGAAGGCTGGAGTGTCCTGGGGGCAGCTGCCATTGCCATCGCAAAAGGGGCTAAAGGTGCTGGGGTCGCTGGCTCCGCCAGTGCATTGGTATCGACACGCACGGTCGATGCACGCTTGCTGAATATCCGTTCTGGCAGCGCCGGTCACCTGCAGGTTGAGTCTCAGGATGCGGCTAACACTATCTTGATCTCTGGGGCTGTTGCCGCCAGCGGTATGGCGGGTGTCGGCGCTTCTGCAGCCGTTAGCTACATTGAGCATGAGGTCACTGCACTCGCTAGGAAGGTGGGCGATGTTTCGGGTGACTTCTCTGGCGACGCGTTTGACGCGGATAGTATTAGTGTTACGGCGGATAACGATGCCTTAATTATCTCTGTTGCGGCGTCTTTAGGAATTGGCGGGGGCGGCAAAGGTGCCGGCATTGCAGGCACCGTTGGCGTCAACATTGTTAATAACACGACCCTCGCCGCGCTTGAACGCAGCAACCTGAATCTTAACGCTGGCGATGAGGCTGATGTCCATATTGTCGCAGCGGATTCTGCCAGTGTATGGAGCTTAGCTGGTGCCTTGGGTTTTGGCAGTAAAGCAGGCTTCGGTGTGGCCATTGGTATCAACACTCTGACTAACAGCACCGAGGCACGTTTGGCGGATAGCCGTATTAGTCAGGCGAATAGCGTTACGGTTGATGCTTCTGCACGAGGACTGATTCGGTCTGCCGCCGTTGGGGTTGGCGTTAGCTCTGCGGTGGGCGGCAGCGGAAGCGTGTCTGGCAATATTATTGTCAACGAAATCAACGCGAACCTGACGCGGTCTCGCATTGAGCAGGCGTCCGGTGAGGTAGCGGTCAGCGCCTATAACCAAGCCGTAGTGCTCTCTTACGCAGGTGCTGTTGCCGGTGGGTCTAAAGCGGGTGTGGCGGGCAGTATCGCTGCTAACTTTGTGATTTTTGATCAAGCAGCGCTGGTGAACGGTGGAACCATTAATGCAAACGCGCTAAATGTGTCGTCCATTTCTGACACTCTGGTGTTTTCTGTTGGTTTTGGTGCCGCGGCCGCTGGTAAAGGCGGTTTTGCCGGTGCGGTGACGATCTCAACCATTGCGGGGCAGACACTTGCTGAAATTGGCGGCGGTGCAAACGTGTCTGTTCATGATGATATTGATGTTCAAGCACAAGATATAACGCGTGTTGCGGTGATTGCCTTTGGGGCAGCGGGGGCGAGCACGGTTGCTGGTGGCGGCAGTTTGAGTACCACTATTCTGGATAACGCGGTACTCGCGAGAGTGGCGGATGACACTGTTTTAGAAACGCAGGGTGACATCAATGTTTTCGCTGGTCTGTCAGAAGAGAGCCAGCCGATACTTAACCTTCGTCAGCTAGGTATTGATGTCGACCTTAAAGAATATGGAACGGGGTCCGACGATGCCGATGATGCGGCGGATGCAGGCTTAGCCGCCCGCTCTGATGAGTTTGACTTGTCGGCGGGTGTCATCAACATCAGCTTTGCCGGGGCAGGCGCTGGAACAGTTGCCGGTGCCGGTGCCGTTGGTCTGAACTGGTTGAGAAGCTCGGTGCGTGCTGAGATTTCAGGGCAGTCCACACGCCTGGATGCCGGTAACAACATTAATGTCATTGCGAAAGATCAATCGGCGGTGATTAACGTCGCCTTCGGTGTGGCTGGGGCGGGCACCGTGGCCGGGGGGGCCGCTATTGCGTTCAACTATATCGGGGGAGACCCGACAAACCCATCGCGCAGCCTGCAGTCTGAAGATGACATTGACACCTCTCAAGACCTGCTCATCACTAACGTGCAAGACGATAACGAGCGCGAGTTTGTTGCTGGCGAGGTCGCCGCTGTTATTGAGGGTGCAGAGCTTGTTGCCGGGGGCGATATTACGGTTGATGCACAGGCTGAAAGCATCCTGGCTAACCTGACGGCCGGTGGTGCCGCTGCAGGTACTGTTGCGCTGTCTGGGTCTATTGGCATTAACTTCGTTCGCCATCAGGTAGTGGCCGATATTAGCGACGGTGCAGATGTGAAGGGTCGCTCGGTTCAGGTAACGGCAGGCTTGGCGCCTATTTCGATCAACATTGCCGGTGCCGCGAGCGGCGCAGGCACCGTGGGCTTGGCGGGAGCCTCCGCAACGACCGACATTAACACGGCCGTTAAAGCATCTATCAGAGGGAGTGCAACCTCTGTCACGGCCAGAGAAGGCGATGTGGTGGTCGATGCATTGATGCGTCGTATTACCGACGGTGTTTACGAAGGCATTAATGAGCGTGATCTTGCCCAGGCGGATGTTGATAACACCGACCCAGACGCTGATATCGAAGACGAAGACGACGATAAGACACCGCTTAGCGTGCTTGAAAGTGTGGGGCTCGTTGATACCGATGACGCTCCAGAACTCCCCACGCCCACTCAAGCAGGTGACCAGATATTCACTGCGGCCATTAGTGGTGCCGGGTCAGGCACAGTATCGATCGCCGGCGCCTTATCACTGAACTGGATGCGCAGTACAGCGGAAGCTGTTATTGAAGGCGCAACCGTCAAAGCCGATCAAGGCGATGTGTCGGTTAAGGCTGAAGACCGCCTAGGCATGAACGCCTTTACCATTGCCGCCGGTGCATCCGGTGCTGTGTCAGCACTGGGTTATATGGCCTACAACTATATCGGCGGTAATCCAGGCAGCAGTGGCGATGATGACACCAATGTGGTGCGTGCGCGTATCGATGATGCTGTCGTCACGGCCAGCAACATTGACGTACAAGCCATCTCTGACTCGGCGATCAGCTCCTACACGGTAGGCGCGTCGGTCTCTGTTTATGCGAGTATGGTCGGCTCTGTTGCGCTTAACTTCACAACAAAAGATGTGGAAGCCGAGGTGACGGGCTCTGAGTTGACAGCGCGCGGCGGCGACATCGTGGTGAATGCACAAGACACCAGCACGATTATTTCAGGTGCTGTCCAGCTAAGCGTTGCCGTTTACGGTGGTAGTGTCGGTGTCACTGTTTCGCTCAACGATATTACCAATACCATTAGCGCGGGCGTCGAAGAATCGGCACTGACGGCCGAAGACGGCGGTAGCATCATTGTGACCGCTGATGCGTCGGCTATCACAATGAACGTGGTGGGCGGCGTTAGTTTCGGTACCTTTGTCAGTGCCGCTGCCAACTCGGCGGCAACGGTGGGTGGCAATACGGTTGATGCTTATATCAAGGGGCGCAGTAGCGATGTAAGCGCCTACGATATTGTGGCCGATGGCCACGTGCTGGTTCACGCCAACAGCAACGACCGTAACTTTGTGATTGCAGGTACCGTATCGGCGGGCTTGGTGGCTGGCGGCATTGCCGTCGGTGTCAACCTAATGGGTTCTGATACCTCGGCGACCGTTGCAGATAATGTCAGAGTGCGTGCAGAGGGCAACGGCAGCACTGTCGATATTTTCTCTGCCTGGGATAGCGACGACGATGCGTATGAGACGGAGCCCGGGCGTGGTGTAGCGGTATTGGCGACCAGTCGACTGCGTTACACCCACTATGCTGTTGCAGCGGGTGGTGGTGCCGTAGGCCTTGGTGCCAATTTGTCCGTTGATGCGTTGGCCGGCTCCACGAATGCCCGTGTTGAAAATGCGCATATCTCTTCTGGTCAAGATGTCACCGTGCGTGCACTCCATGCCACTCAGGCCGATAGCGGTGGCGGTACGCTTGCTGGTGGCATTTTTGCGGGGGCTGCGGCGATTGATACATCGCTTGCTTCACACCGGACACTGGCTGAGGTTGTGGGTAAGCGCAGCGATATCATCAGTGCTGATGGCGATGTGCGGGTTGATGCGCAGAGTGACGTGCGTCTTGAGACGTATGTCGTGGGTGTCAGCATCGGGTTGGTGTCAGTGGCGGGCTCAGCCAGTGCGCTTGACGTCTCTTCTTCGACGTCGGCACGCATCACGGGGGTATCTGTCGATGCTGATAACATTCTGGTTCAGTCCAAAAGCGAAACACTGTTAACGTATATTGTCGGGACTGCAGCCGCAGGCTTGTCTGCCAGCCTTGGTGCTTCATTATCAGTCGGCCTAATTAATCCTGACACCGTTGCCGAAGTACTAGGCGCGAAGCTAACAGCCAGCGGTGACATCACTGTGGCTGCGGATCAGCGCGCTGCTGTTGAAGTCTCTATGGCAACTGCTTCCCTTGACGGCCTAATGGCATTAGCGGGTTCTGTATCCGTCATAACGTCTGATGCGTCAGCCAGTTCGTTTGTAGGAGATTTAGTAGATACCGATGGGAATGTTGTCGCTAATAGTGTTTTCAAAGCGGGCGGCGATATCAATATCACGGCGGTTAATCGGACGATCATCAACCCCTGGGATGAGTTCGCGGCTAATTTTATCGGCACATTGAGTGCGGGTGGTTTGGCCGGTGCAGGGGCGTCCGTTGATGTCATGGTACTGCGAGAAACGGTGTACGCCACCGTTGGTGATAACACGACGCTTGAGGCGAATGAGCGGATTAATATCGATGCCCACTTAGAGCGTGACTTGACGTCACTGGTGATGGGGTTTTCAGTCTCGGTGGGGGCTGCGCTGACCGGCTCAATCTCTGTTCTTAGTCTTGGTCAAGGGCTACGCGAGGGAACCCGCGATACCTTTATGGGTGAGGATGATGGGATCAGTGAGTTGATCGCTGATAGCTTTGGAAATGGAGCTAACTATCAATTAAACAACGATCGCCAAGAAAACCTAGAGGACGTACGCGTTGAAGGTAGCGATGACCCAGATGCTATTAATGCCCCCATTGGTAGCGAAATCGACAATCCCAATGCTGACACCCAGTCTTCTCGCGATCGCGTCAATAACGGATTGCTTGCCAATAATCTTAGTCCAGAGTTACCCAGAGCCAATCAGATTGACGGTGATATTACCGTTGGCGATGTGGGGGCTACCGTCGGCCGAAATGTGATCTTAACGGCAGGCAGTGATATTGATGTGTCTGCCAGGGAAACGCTGGATGTTGACGTTATTGTAGGTTCCGGCGGTGGGGCTTTATTGGGCGCTGTGGGGGCATCTGTCTCAACGTTGGATAACTCCACCGCGACAACGGCAACAGTCTCTAGGGATGCCGTCTTAAGCGCTGGCGAGAGGATCCGTGTAGGAAGTCACTATGATGCTCACGTAAGCCAAGGGGCTTACGGTGGCCAGCTTGCGCTGGGTCTGGGAGCCTCTGGTCAGGCCGCAGTTCTGTGGGATGCCACACAACAAATCGCGTACCTTGAAGACGGTGCCCGTATTGCCCAGGCAAGTCACTTGGACGTTGTAGCAAATGCTAACCGTCATTACGCACTCGAATCTGCGGGTGGTGCGGTCGGTATTGTGGGGATAGGTGTCTCGGTCGCTCAAGCCGAGCTAACAGGCTCTACTCGCGCCTATATCGGTGAAGGCGTCACCGTGGGCAATCCCAGTGATGTGGGCTCTGCCGGGAATGCGGGGGCGATTTCCTCGATTATTGACAATGTCAGCGTAACGGCCTCATCCAACGACAATATCGATATTTATGCGTTATCTGTTGGTGGCGGAGTCGCAGGTGGTGCCGGTGTTGAGGTTACCGTCACGCTTGAGAATAACGTAGACGCTTTCATTGGTAGTGGCACTCAAGTGTTGGCAGGCAATGTGTTGCTTAACGCAACTCAGACTCCCGTCATTGCCACAGACACAGTGGGTGTGTCAGCGGGTGGTTTGGGTGTAGATGTCACAGTGACTGAGATTACACTCGGTGCCGACATCATGGCAGCGTTAGGAACAATTACCAACGATCGTCAAGTTAATGGTGACAATCTTCGTATCACTGCAGAAACAGTGGGGGTGCAGGCGGCCCTGGTACGTGACGAACATGAGAGTAGCGTCAGCAGTGATGCGACCGGTGTCAGTGGCTCGGTGATCGGGGTTTCTGCATCGATATTAGATATGATTGACCGCACGCGTGTTATTGCAGAGGTCGGGGCTTCAGCGGCGGTGACCTTACAAGCGCTTCCGGCATTTCAGGCACAGCGGTTGCAAAAACTTAGAGAGGAGGCAGCTGAGGGAGGTCTAGATGAAGAGTTGTGGAGCGGTTGGACGGTTCCTGATGTAAACAATGCGGAAGCGCTGACGCTTGCGGATTTGCCTCTCCAAGATGTGTGGTTCAGCGTTGATGCGCGCCAGGAAAGCCGTGTCGATGCTGATATGGGAAGTTATGCCGGTGGTGGTGTTGTTGTTGGTGCGGCAGTTGCGCGTCTAGATCAGTCTACTTATACCCTTGCCCATGTAGGGGATAACGCGCGAATCGATATGGCTCGTGGTTATGTTAACGATGCCAGTGAAGTAGACCAAGTCTTGTCTGTCAGATCGGTAACTGAGCAGGTAGCACGTCTCAATACGCGCGCCATTGCGGGCGGATTGGCCAGTGGCGCGGGCGTGGAAGTATCTATTGATAGTCAGAATAGTGTGCTGACGAAGGTGGGCGAATCTGCCGAAATCATTGCGTTTAATACGGATGCGACGCTAGATCTCCTTGCACGGCAAACGCTCGACGTTGACGGAACTTTACGGGCATTAGGAGCAGGTCTTCTATCGGGTGCTGGTGCGCAGGCAAGCTATGCTTTGAGTCCGGATACCCAAGTTATCATTGGTGAAGACGCGCTACTAGATGCGGATGCAATAGCAGCACGTGCCACAGCTGAGGTGTTCAAGCGCGATGTGGTAGAGCGTGGCTCGGGTGAAAATTTCAATATCCAGGGTGAGGCTTATGGCTTGGTATCGGGTGCGGGACTTGGGTCTGATATTACGCTGTCAATCGCAACCGAGGTAACGGTAGCCGATAATGCGCAGCTAACCGCACGCGGTGAATTTAATGCAGCGGATGGTAGCGGTGATATTAATCTTCGTGCCTTTAATAATTTAGATATTCGCGACCAGTCCTCGATTTTAGCTGGCGGTCTGCTGGCGGGTACTGGAGCGACATCGTCCTTTAATGGAGTGGATATTGAGGCATCCGTTACCGTGGGTGCTGCGCTTCTTGATGCACGACGTGACCTTTATTTAGCGGCCAATACTCAGGCTAATATTGCCATTGTTCTCTTCTTGGATGCCTATGGTGCCGTGACGGTTACGGCCGGTACCACAGAGGCATACCTTGCACCAACCAACAGCGTGAACATCGTCCAATCTGCTCAGGTAGAGGCCCGCGGCAACATCTGGTTACTGGCAGGTCGTGACAGTAACCGCATTGGCGATGCTTATCGTGTTGTGTCGACCGTTGATACGCTATCGGGCAGCCTCGCGCCCGTTGATGTTGTTGATGCAGAAGCTATTCTTTTGCGCAATAACCTGATCAATGTTGAGCGTGATGCCCAGGTGTCTAGCCTTGGTGATATCACAATATTGGCGGAAGATTTTGATGGGGCGGCGATGCTGGCCCGTGCGAAGGCCGTCAATTGGATTAATGCAGCATTGGGCGGTATTAATTCTGCCCTGGGCGGGACAGAAGCTCAGTCAGGGAATAGCACCGCGACATCTAACGGTATTGTGACTATTGATGGCACATTGGAGACTGGGCGTGAGCGTGTTCAGCGTTTGGTAGTTGACATTGCTAACGGGTTTTCTTTTAACGACCTAGATGAACCTGACCGTCCGTTAGAGGAGATTTTCGTAGCATGGGACCAGTTTAATGATATTGGCTTTACACTTAGTCTTGGCAATGTTGAGACAACACTGTTTGAAGAGTGGAGGGAGGCCAGGTCTCGTTTAAATGATTATCGTGGTATTGGTTCGAGTGATGTTATCGCTAGCCTGAGTGACGAAGTATCACGTATTGAAGCACGCCTAGAAGCACAAGGTTTCATCGACCCTGATAGCGGTGCGGTTAATGATCCAGGAGTAGTAGAAATTGTGCTTGACGATATTGATGCAACCGCTGGTCGCATTGATATTTTTGCTGATTACCTAGGGGGGAGTGGTAACTTTATTTCCCCACGAGGATCTGATGTCACCATCGTTAACAAAACGCCGGCATGGATTATCGTTAACGACATTACGATTGATGATGGTGCGTCAGGCTTTTTCTATAACGGTTTGCAAGTTGAAAAAGATGCGGATATTGCAGACTTAAATAGAGCCCCTGATGCAGAAGCGCTGTTGCCTATCGGCGTGACACTGAGCGGCGTTGCGTTTGGGTATACGGCCTCATTGAGTGGTGATGACGATGCAACCATCACGATCGCCAATACCTACTCAAATCCTGACGCTGACCTAGCTGCGCTTGCTACCTCATTAGGCCTTGATAATACACAAAGCAACCGCAACAGTTTGGTGTCTGAAGAGTTTGATCGTGATGCTATTGCACCGAGTGTCGCCGTGCGCGGTTCTATTTATGCACCGCTAGCAGAAGCAGTTATTTTTGCAGGCAGAGATTTCGACCTGAGCACTGATGTAAATGGCTTAACTCAAGGGCAAACAGCGTCGATTAATGTAGCTGATCTGGTTCTCTCCGCTCAAGATTCGATCAACATCGGTGGCGTTTCACGCTTCGCATTGGGTGAAGCGCCTTACCTGACGATGAAAGATTTTACGCGAAATTGGGCATACAGCGCTGACCCCGAGACCCCCGAGATTACGGATGCCTTTATAGAGAGCCAGCCTCTATTTCTTCAGTCTTTCTACCGGTCGATGCAGCGTCTGTATGACAGCATGAATCTCTCTGAAGAAATGTTCGATGCCCTTGAGGACATTACTAACTCGACGCCCACGCAAGCTCGGCGTATCAACATCCAGGCCGATGTTATTAACTTAAATGGCCGGATGGTAAGCGGTGTAGGTGAGTATGACATCGAAGTTAATGAGAGTGATGAAGCGTTTATTGAACGCCAGCTAAACCGCGGAATCAGCAACACGTTCAGGCTTGGTGATGCAAGCAACCGAAGCGGAGTGAACATTGGCTTCAATCCTGACACCATGCAGATTGAAGTACAGGATGCCGTAATCGGCGGTGGCGATGTCACCATAGACGGGCATCTAATCAATACCGGTAGTGGTGAAATCGATATTTTTGCCGGATATGGCGATATCAACGTTGATAATCGCACACGTTTCGCTATTTCCCTGGCAGATATTGATGTATCCACACCTGGGCGTGGTTCACTAAGCATCACTGACAGAGAGTTGTGGTCAGGTGATGATGAGCGTGACACAACCCTAGGTGATCAGGTTGATCAGGTCATTATTCAGCGTAATAGCGATGGCCAGTTTGAGGTGGAACACAGCGGCCGGAACTCTAACGCAAGTAACTTCAATCAAGGTACGCTTTCTCAACAGGCGCTGATTAACGAAGACTTTTCCTATGCTATTGCTGAAAATCGTCGCTATGCATTCGAAGTGGCGCAAGTACAAGAAACAAGAACAGAGTATGTGTTAAGAACGTCCAGTTGGATTGGTATTGATGCGCTTGCATCGGATCCACCTGATGAAAGTTCGAAAGACACACAGACGTTATCACAGCGTCTGCTACCAGTTGGTTCAGGCGATAAAGGCATCGTTTATACAAGTGACGAGTCTTTAGACCGTTACAAGTACGAGAGCAGAAGGACGAGTGGATCAACAGAGCCTGGAAATGCCGATGGGGCGGGCATCATCGATGTTGGTCGAAACGAGATTAAGCTTGATGACGATCGCTATGTAGATGCAGGTATTTACTTTACATCAGGTGCAGAGCTGGTTGAGTCGACTTGGTATGGCAAGAAAACGTATGAAATCACATTATCCCAACGTGAAATCACCTCCACCCGACATCGTCACGATATACAAGCAGATAACGATGTAAGTATTAATTTTTGGGGAGAAGAAACAGGCAGCATTAACGTTAATTCGGTAGGTGATATTGTCATTGATGGTGCGATGTCGAGTGCCAATGGGGATGTCTCACTGTCCACGCAAGGCAGTATCCGTAACGGGTCAGCCGAGATTGGGGCACCCCGCATTGAGGGTGTCAATGTAACCCTTGAGGCAGATGATGGTATCGGTAGCGAGCAAGCCGACGGTACGCTGGATCCAGTGCAGGTTAGTCTCGTAGGATCAGGAGGAGTACTGAACGCTGAAACAACTCGAGGCGATGTCTTGCTATCGAGCGGGCCTACTAGCTCTCTTACTATCGGCCAAGTGACGACCGGTTCAGGCGATGTTTGGATAGAGACTACGAGAAGCCTTAATGCGGCTAACAGTAATTCACTCGTGCAAGGCCAAGCGATTACGTTAACGGCGGGTGTTGATATTGGTAGCAGTGACCAATCACTGCGTATTGATTCAAGTAACCGAGATGAGAACAGCGCTGAAGCCCAACGTCGTAATGATGTACTGACGATCAATAATGGAGACAGTGGCAATGATGTCTTCATTGAAGAAGTGTCTGGTGATTTACGCTTAAAGGAAATCATCACGCGTGGTGACGTCTTTATTGAAATTAAAGAAGGCAGTCTGTTGGATGCCAATACGGAGTCCGAGCGTGATGAAAGAACTTATGAAGAACTAAGGGATGGCGTTTGGTCAGCGCTTTCCCTCACTGACGGAAATCGTGTTGATGAAGCGATTGAGCGTCTTGAAACCCGCCGCACCGCGGAATACAGCGGTTACTGGCATGAGCGCCTTCAGCTTTCTGACGATGAGCTTGGTACGCTAGACAATGAGACACGTTATCAGCTGTTTATGCTTGATGAGGAGAGTGCTGTTCTTCTAGAGCTTGGCACTGATGATAATGGAGATGAAAAAATTGTAGGCTTGGCTGATCTAGCGCCAAAAGGTAGTGAGGGAGCCGAGCACCGTCTATATACATCTTCACAAGATTTTGAAACTGTCGCTCGCAGTCAGCTAAGACACATCGATAGTAGTGCCATAGCAGATATTGATGTTTCTCAACTGGATGACGCGTTAGCGGATGAGCTGAGCCGGCTAGTGGCGCAGGGTGGATACGTTATTGATACCAGTAGCCTTGCGCTAAATAATGAAGAAAAAGTGACGTATCGTCGCTTTGTAGCGTACGACGAAAATGCCCAGATCTCCTTAAGCGATAATGAGCGGGCCGCGTTAGACCAAGATCAAATTAATACCTTAGAAGTAACGAGAACAGAGCGTTTCCATCAACTGCACGCGACTTATGGCGGTGAGACAGATGTGTTCCGCAGCGATCATGTCATTGTCGTTAGTGACGAAGAGAAAGATGAACTCCGCGATAACGTTAAAGTATGGACTGAAGAGGAGCTGTTAAGTCTAGTCGGCGAAGGGCTGCTGCAAGAGACAACTGATACGCGCTTAGAAATCCAGGCACCTAACATCAACGCTGGTGGTGCGATCACTATTTTGGCGCGAGATGGCAGCGTGGGCTCGACCGATGCCTATACGGTTATTACGCTTGAATACGAGACCGATGCTAATGGAGAAGAACGTCTCAAGACATTAAGCGATGATGATCGCGTTCAGCTGTCAGCGTCTGAGCGCAATGATATTTCGTACATTCGTGATGGGCTTTTAGAAGACGTTAATGTTGATTTTGAGGTGAGTGATGATGGCGGGCAAAACACGCTAACCGCTATTCTGCGCGAAGATGAAGATAATCTTGAAGATTGGTCGCACTTTAATGTGGGCGATACCCTCTACCTAAACGGTAGCAGCACACTTAATTTTACTGAAAATGCCCGATATCTCACGGTGACCTCTATTGAGGGTAATCGGCTTGAAATGAGTGCTGAAGGCGACATTGTTAGTGAAACTGATAAAGTTGTTGAGCTAGGTCGTGTCGTACTGGATCCTCTCAATGTAGAAGAAGGCGTTCGTTTTACACACATCGTGATTGACCAGCGTAGCGATGTGAACATCTCTCAGCGTAATACGTCTGCAGGTATCACCATCGAAAGCGGTGAGTCGCTATACCTTGGCTCGGATGGTGATGTTGTGATTCGCTCGCTTGATGTAGGGGCAGATCTAAGAATTAAAGTCGACGGCAGTATCCTGTCCGATGGAGCGGTAATCAACGCAACCGACGCTATTCTAGAAGCAGCCACTGGAAGTATCGGTACCGAAGATAATGCTATCGAGCTGCAGTTAGATAACGATGGTCTTATTACAGCGCGTGCACGTCAGGATATCCACTTGGTGACAACGGAAGGACGTGATGCGCGTATCGCGACCTTGTTCTCAAGTGGTGGTGACATCGTCATCAATTCTGACGGCAAGATTGTGGATGGACTAAGACACGAACTGCTGAAATTACTGGCCAGTAACGGTGAAATTATTCTTCATGCGCAAGGCCATATAGGCGATCTTGCAAATGATAACGTTCTAGAAGTCCGTGCTGCCCAGGGGGTTACGGCGACGTCCCAAAACGGTGATGTTGCGCTCGATAGCGTTGACGGAAGCCTAGTGGTTAACCAAGTTGAGGCACAAAACGGGAATGTTTGGCTGGCTGCTGAAGGCTCCATTGTTAACGGCTTAGGCGTTGATCCGACGGTCGCTAATGTTATCGCTGAAGACTTAGAACTTCTGGCACGCTTTGGCGGTATCGGCAGTATCGAAGGTGATTTATTTACTAATCTGAGCGGACGCTTGGATATTGATAGTTTTGACTCCCTCTACCTGACAGATCAATCAGACTTGCTCAACATCGGTACAGTTCGTGCCGGCAGTGAGACGAGTGATCGCCTCGCTTTCATCACTTCGTTAGGCGCGATACGAAGTGCACTCTCTTCAGACGAACAGGAAAACCTTCTTTCTACCAATGTTCATCTGATTGCGACTGACGACATTGGTGAAGCAGACAATGTCATTACCACGAGAATTGGTGATCTACAGGGGCAGTCGATTAATGGCAGTGTCTTCATTGATAACCAAGGTGCTATGACCATACGCAGTGGCCTTGAGGCTGCTAACGATATCAACCTTGAGATTAATAGCCCGATCACTGTCGAAAACAACATGATGAGTCATCATGGCGACATCAACATCACGTCCAATGCTAGCAATGACGACATCGTTACGTTCACTAATGGTGCGCAGGTTATTGCAGCTAACGGCAGCGTTATTGTTAATGCTGCTGAAGGGATTGTGATTGATGATGGCAACGTGCTTATTAAAGCTGCCTTCGATGTTGAGTTCTACTTACAGGTACATGAATCCAGCCAAACAGATGGATTTGCAGATCTCAGCATGGGCCGTATTGAGGCGGCTAATACCTTCTTAATGCAAGGAGGCGAACGCCTTCAGACGTGGACATTGGATGATGAGCTAATTGTTAATGCTCACAGCATCGAGATTGTCTCGCTTCAAGGAGACAATGTTTATCTGTTGGGTGGGGCGCTAAGTGCAAGCCGATTAGAGTTTATGGGGGGAGGCAATGACGACACGCTTGTTTTCGATGGTGAACATGTAATTGATGATGTAAGCATTTCATTAGGTGGCGGTAGCAATAGCGCACGTTTTGAAGGGACGCTTAACGCCTCAATGGTGGTGTTGAACGGCAGCGATGGCAACGACCATGTGGTGTTTGATGGCGACCATAGACTTGATCGTTTAGACGTCAAGCTTGGTGCTGGAGATGACACGTTACGCGCACATGGGTCTATTCATTCTATCGATGGGATGCGCTTTGATGGTCAATCAGGCGATGACGATCTGCTGTTCCACGCCGATGAGCTCATCGGGCCAATTGATATCTTGGGTGGCGAAGGCGACGACCTAATTACTGTCGTTGAGCTTAATACACGCAACGCACTCATGACCTTAGACGGCGGAAGTGGTAGTGACATTTACCGTATTGTGACGCGCCAAGATGCAAATGCTGACTATGAAATTACGGTAGCTGATAGCGGTGCTGCCAACGATGGTGTTGATTATCTCTTTATCGAAGGGCGTGGCTACGACGCTTACGACGGATCGGTCGATATTAGTAGCTTAAATGCAGTTTCTAACGATGCTGAAGACTTGTTTTTAATACGTCGTAATTTCATTGCGCGGCTTGAGGGTGATAGTGCGCAGGGTGTTTCTGGCGACAATGTCGAACGTATTAACTACGATCAAAGTCTTAATGGCCGAGTCAGAATTAATGGTCACGATGGTAATGATACCTTCATTGTGGATGATACCTCCGCGATGATGACGCTTGATGGCGGTAAGGGAGATGACCGCTTCCAAATTGGGCAGATTTTTGCTGAAGATCCTAATGCACCTGAAAACCTGGTTGACGGTATTTATGTCAATTCAGGCGTTCGCGCAGGTGATGAAATTGAGACTATCAGAACAACGCAAGGCTTCTTAAGCAGTGGTAACCGTGAGTCTATGGTTATTTACGGTGGTAGTGGGGCCGATGAGTTCGTTGTCTATAGTAATAAAGGCCTGCTGCGGATGGAGGGTGAACGCGGCAATAACAGCTTTGTGGTGCGGGCATTTATTGTTGAAAACGACATCCAGGTACGTGGTGGTGATGATGATGACCTGATTGAGTACAACATAAACGCACCTGTCGATATTGACGGTGGTGGTGGCTTCAATACGCTTGTGGTTTTAGGTACAGAAGCTGATGACAACTTCGTTATTACCCGAGATGGCGTGTTTGGTGCTGGACTTAACATTGGATTTGACCGCATCCAGGCTGTCAACGTTGACGGGCTAGAAGGCGATGATACGTTCTATGTTTTATCAACCGCTTTTGATGTTGTTACTCGTCTTGTAGGTGGTCTGGGTAGTGATACGTTCCGCATTGGTGGTGATGTCACAGGGCGTGTAGTGGCTTCTGATGTAGAAGGTCGCAGCAGCTTGATCACTCATGGGGTCAATAGTGCTGATAGCGCTTATAACAACCTGCTCATTGATGGCGTCCCAGTCTCTATCGCAGATGAGTCTAGTGGGGCAGTCACTATTGATCAGAGGGGTGGAACCCGCATCCTGGAAGGCGGTGATATTGCGAGCTACTTCTTAGGCCTTGCGCTGCCCAGTGATATGTCTATTGCTGATGGGGCCATGGTGACGCTAACGGTGTCAGCAGCCATGTCGTCGACCACTGATCGAACACGCGCCCAGGATGGTAAGAAGCCTCAGACCGTGTTGCTTTCCAAAGCAGAGGATGGTGAGTTTACTAATGCATTAACGGTCGACTTTATCTTTGATAGTGATACTGGTTGGGGAAGCGATCAGGAAATCTTTGTTAAGGCGCCGGAAGATGGTGTGGTCGAAGGAACGCGCAACGTTGCCGTGAGTCATTTGGCCTCTATTACCATGCCCAATGATGAACCGGTTCCGGATGTATTGGCACAAATTAATGATCAAGCGATCGGCAATGCAATGATTACGGTCTTCGACCGGGATCAGGGAGATCTTTTCATTGAGCAAACGGGGCGTCGCTTAACCGTTATTGAAGGGGAAAATGGAACAGGCCAGTCTGATTCCTTTTCCTTTAGTCTGACTACGCCTCCGGCTGAGAACGAGACAGTCACTGTTTCGCTTTCTTTTGATGATCGTTTAGCGGTTGATCAGGATACCTTTACGTTCACTGCTGACAACTGGCAGGAACGCCAAACAGTTACCGTATCAGTGGTGAACAGCGATACCGTATCTAATCGGCTAGATACTCGTATCAGCTTTGATATTACGTCGAATCAGAGTGACTCAATCTATCAAAATACTCAGCCAGGATCTGTGCTTGTTAGTGCCTACGACAATAACAGCGCTGATGTCGTAGTACAGGAGATTGGTGATGGCACGCGGATTAGCGCAAGTGGAGGCACAGGCGCTTATACCCTTCGGCTGACCAAAGCGCCAACAGATGATGTGCTTGTCCGACTTAATAGCGATGGTTTCAGTGATTTTGATTTGAATAACGAGCGTATTGTGCTGGATACGGTTGTTGATGAGTCATTACAAGTTAGTGTGCTGGATCCAGTGGAGTCTGGCCCGCGGCTGGTGCTTCAGGATGGGCGGACGTGGTCGTCACTCGGTGTGTCAGTGGGCATGATAGTGGCCACTGATGACCATCAGGAGTTCAAGGTAAATAACCTATCAAGCGACGGCAGCGAGTTAAACCTTACGAAAAGTGCGAAAGGATTAACACAAAATACGCTGACGATTAATCGTATATCTACCCCAGCGGTTGTCTTTACCTCTGAAAACTGGTTTGAGCCATTTAACGTCGAAGTCGGCCTAGATGTAGATTACGTTGCTGCGACTGGTAGTGAAAATGATCGACAGTTTCCATCTCAGGATAACGTGTTAGACCGTATTCAGGGGCCGTTGATTTTAGAGGGTGGCACTAGCGATACGGATCGTTCTATTGCTGACGCTGTAATGTTGCCGTACGAAGATGACGGAGAGCGTGACGATCTTGTCATCGTCACACCAGAAGAAGCCGCTAAACAAGATACGAATTCGCTCATCATGTCAGCTGATGCAAGTGTCAGTGATCTTGAAGGTGTCCTTACCAGCAATTATGTTGCTGGGCTAGGTATGAACCAGGGCGTGCTGACCCAGGATGATGGTTTTGGTGACACGATCGAGACACCTTTGGGAATTACTTACCATGGTTTCCAGGTGGTTGAACTGCGCATGGGCAGTGGGAACGACAACCTGACCATTGACGCAGATCCGATCAAGTTTACTGGCGAAGATGTGAACGTCCGTGCTGTTGGAGATACTGTTCGGATTGAAAGACAGGATGGTGGTAGTTGGTATGACGATGGTTTCCGTCGTGCTGATGAGGTCTTTGTGAATGGACACCGTGCGGTGGTAAGTGAGGTTTCTGCGGGGCAGTCGACACTGGTATTGCTTTCATCTCTGGGTGCGTTAAATCTTGAAACAGGCATTCAGACTATTGACGTGATTCGTGAAATGCCACTTACAGTTGTTCATGGTGGTGGAAATAGAATTGATGATGGTGTTCGTGGTGGCGATACAATTGTTGTCAAAGGAGGCTACGATGCTCAAATGCCGCTCATTGTGTTTGGCGATACGGCGAGAAATGGTGGCCCTTACCGAGCTGAGGGTGGCTCGCTCACAGATCTAGCGCAGCGCTTTGAAGAGTTTGGCAACAATACGTTGGACGCTTCCCAAGCCATTGGTGGGGTTGTTCTAGTTGGTGGTCGCGGCGAAGACACGCTGATCGGAGGCTTAGGAGATGATCAGCTCTTTGGTGGTGGTGGTAGCGACATTATTGATGCAACGCGTGGTGGCAACAATCACCTTTATGGTGATGGCAGTTTAGATGTCACCATCAGCCACCGTCTGCGCCAGGCTGATAGTGTAATGACGCTGTATCATGCAAAGAGTAGTGTTGATGTAGAAACCGGAGACCGATTAGAAGCAGGCAGTAACATCCTCATGGGAGGAAATGGCAATGATATTCTTATCGGTGATCAGGGCGTTGTGGAGCTTAATGCTGCTGATGGCATGAGTGGCTTAAGATTGCTGGATTCTCAGCGTGTTGTGAGCATCGAAACTAAAAATCCAGAAAACTACGGTAGCAATACACTTAGCGTCACCGGTGGCAACAATGTATTGCTTGGTGGATCCGGAGCAGACAGCCTGCACGGAGCGGCGGGTAACGATATTCTCATCGGTGACCATGGCCTTATCGAGTTCTCTGTGGCCAACGAGCTCGATAACCCTACTCGGATAATCTCACGCGAAGAACGGTTTGACGGTAATGACACGTTAGTAGGTGGCAGCGGCGACGATATCCTGATCGGAGGCGGTGGGCAGAACACCCTCTATGGTGGTTCGCAGCATACTCATCAGCAAAGTGGGAATGATGTGCTGATTGGTGGTTACGCCGAACTTACGTTTGCTGATGGCACTTTGCGCCAAATTAACTCTTTGTACCGTCAAAATGGGGATGGAGATGTTATCTACACAGGTGACGGCGACAATATCGTCATCGGAGGTGAAGGTAACAATGAGATAGTTGGGGCAAAAGGCGCTACAAGCACAACTGTTCTTGGTAACAGCGGTAGTTTGGAGTGGAATGCTGACGGCCGTTTGACCTCACTGCAAACGTACATCACGGATTACGACGGTGATGATTCTATAACGATTACATCAGGAGATGTGATTTGGGCCGGCGGTGCTGGTAATGACACGCTAAATATTACCGATGCATCACAAGATAGTCAGCACGTTTTGATGGGTAGTAACGTTCAACTGCAGTGGAACGATGATGGTGTGCTGACCAGTGCTGCGAGTATCGCTCCTGAGAGCGCTGGTAATGACACTATTACAGTCAATGCAGGCAACGTCACCTGGATTGGCGGTGTAGGCGATGACTCCTTAACAATCACCGACGCCGACCAAGAGAGCCAGCATGTCCTGATGGGTGATAACGCTCAGCTTGGCTGGACGGATGACGGTGTGCTGGTCAGTGCCGAAAGCTTAGCAACCGACATTGGTGGTAATGATGACGTCTTCGTTAACGCGGGTAACGTCACCTGGATTGGCGGTGTAGGCGATGACTCCTTAACGATCAGCGACGCCGACCAAGAGAGCCAGCACGTACTGATGGGCGACAACGCCCAACTTGGCTGGACCGATGAGGGCGTACTGATTAGCGCAGAAAGCCTGGCCTTTG
>NZ_AHBC01000017.1:0-71694 GCF_000236625.2 Halomonas sp. GFAJ-1 | reverse complement strand
TGCCCCTCAGTGTCCGCACCTGGGATTGCCCAAGCTGTGGCACAAAGGCGATTGACCGTGACGTAAACGCCGCGATCACTATTCGCCAGCAAGGCATTTTAAAATTAAAGGCGGAAGGGCTGTCCGTCTCTGCCCATCGAGGCCTGTGTGAGACCGGTCACGCACCGGCTGCGGCCTAAGACATGGGAAGCCTCACCCGTGGTTGCGTAGCGACGTAGGGTGGGGAGCAGTCACATGTGCATACACTAGCAGAGTCTGCTCAACAAGCGTCATCAAGGCTTAGCGCGAACGGTAAACGATACGGCCTTTAGAAAGATCGTAAGGCGTCAGTTCCACTTTTACCTTATCGCCCGTCAGGATGCGGATGTAGTTTTTGCGCATCTTGCCAGAAATGTGGGCGGTAACGACATGGCCGTTTTCAAGCTCCACACGGAACATGGTGTTGGGAAGGGTATCAACAATAACGCCTTCCATTTCAATATGATCTTCGCGTGCCATATAGGCAGATCCTCACTTATTTAACGTAGTATTTAAGACAACGGTTAGTCGAACGGTCGCTTCGTAAGGCGTTATTATATCTCAGGCGCCGGAGAAACAGCGCTATATTGTGCCGCAAGCCCGCCGTCAAGGCAAAAAAGCTGGCAAGATTAGTCAATTAATGGTCGCCAGTGCCGTCCATCCAGTATCTCCATAGGCGAAAAGGCCCGTTTGTAGCGCATTTTTCGACACTCCTCAATCCAATAACCTAAATAGAGGTGAGGCAGTGCTTTTTGACGGCAGAGTTCGATTAATTTAAGAATTGCCAGCGTGCCAAGCGAGCGCTTGTCTAGCTCATCGCCCACCGCAAAAAACGTATAGATTGCAGAGAGGCCGTGTTCTAACTGATCAAAGGCGGCGACGGCCACTAGCTCCTCACCCAAATACATTTCCAACAACTGTGCATAAGGCTCATCAAGTGTGAGAAAGGTGCGGTACTGCTCTCGGCTGGGAGGGTACATGTCGCCGTCGGCGTGGCGTAACCGGATATAGTCAGCGTAAAGCGCGTAGTGCTCAGGTAAAAAGCGCGCAGGAATTACCCGCGTTGTAATATCCTGGTTGCGGCGTAAAATTTTTCGTTGCGTGCGGTTGGCACTAAAGTAGCTAACGGGAATACGTACCGAGCGGCAGGCATTGCAGCCTTCGCAATGCGGACGATACAAATGGCGGCCGCTGCGACGAAACCCTAACAGTGAAAGTGAGTCGTAAACACCTGGAATGGGCGACTCTTGGGGGTCTAAAAACAGCGTGGTAGCTTCTCTGTCGGGCAGGTAGCTGCAAGCGTGTGGCACAGTCAGGAAGAAGCGCAAATCCCGCACAGGGCGGCGAGGAGCGTTACTACTCACGGCTTGCCTCCTTGTTTAAACTGGTGTTCAGCCATTAGGGTTGATCAGCCAACGCTATGGCCGTTAGCCAGGGCGAGGTTGGCACGATGGGTGCTGTATGGGCTGAAGGTGTTAATCTAAATGCTTTTTCCGGCAACCACTTCTCAAGATAGTTGATGAATGTCTCCCGGGCGACCGTTGTTGCGCCAAGGCTGGCCAAATGAGGTGTATGCATTTGGCAGTCAATTAGTTCACCACCGTGGCTCTGCATGGCACGGGCTAAGTGGGCAAGGGCTATTTTTGATGCATCGGGAACATTTGAAAACATTGACTCACCGAAGAATACGGGCCCCATAGCTAACCCATAAAGACCGCCCACTAACTGATTTGCCTGATGCACTTCAATGCTATGGGCAATGCCTAGTTCGTGGAGGCGCTGATAAGCACTGCGCATATCGGCGTTGATCCATGTGGCTGACTCGCCCTGGCGAGGGGCAGCGCAGGCGTCAATCACTTGCTCAAAGTGTTGATCTAGCGTGATGCTAAAGCCACCATTACGTAGACGTTTGGCAAGGCTGCGGCGGAGTATAAACTGTGCAGGCTGCAAGACCATGCGCGGGTTAGGGCTCCACCACAAAATGGGTTCACCGTCGCTGTACCACGGAAAAATACCCCGCCGGTAAGCGTCAACTAGCCAGTTTGGGGAGAGTTCTCCCCCTGCTGCCAGTAAGCCGTTTGGCGAGTCGAGGGCCAGTGCGGTAGAAGGAAATAGCGGATGTGGCGATGAAAGCCAAGGTAGCATTGCTTGCTCCTGTTACTGAGCGCTTCAAGAAGCTCTGTGACGGCGCAAGGATGCTCGGTATGATGCAAACTCGCAAGTGGATTAAAGACGCCATTGAGGTGTAAAGGGAGAGTCGCTTGAAAGTAAATAAGGCGGTAGACAAGCGAACGCAGCGAAATTCGCGTCAACCATCATCATCAAGTTCTTCGGCCAGGGTGAAAGCTGCAAAGGATAAAGCCCGCCGGTTTGGTTTGCGCTTGCAAGGCTCGGTACGCGAAGGCGTCGTCGTGGTGTTGCTTGCGCTATGTGTGTTCCTGTTATTAGCACTGTTTAGTTACCACCCCGCAGATCCTGGCTGGTCGTATCAAGGGCCGGAAACCGATGTGCGTAACTGGATGGGCCCCGTGGGTGCGTGGCTTGCCGATGTTCTCTACTCGTTGCTGGGGGCCAGTGCACTATGGTGGCCGGGTATGTTGGGTTACGCCGCATGGTGGCTCATGCGCTCCCGCCAAGTACGTTTTGAAGTAGACCCCGTCGCTATTGCTGTGCATGCCGGTGGCTTATTGCTACTGATGTTTGGCACCACGATGCTTGGCGCGCTGCATTTTTATCACCCCAACAGTATTTTACCCTATGCCTCTGGCGGCATCTTAGGTGAGGGCTTAGTCGGCACGCTAAAGCCGTTGGTGAGCAGCGGTGGTGTAGGGCTAATAGCTGCCGCGCTTATTTTAATCGGCTTTCCGTTATTTAGCGGCATGTCGTGGTTGCAGGTCGCCGATGAGGTGGGGCGTCGGCTATGTAAGTTAGGTGGCTGGTTTAGCGCTCGGCGTGCGAAAGGGCAAGAGAAACGGGCCGAGCGCGCTGCTGTTCGTGCAGCGGCTAAAGCAGCTTCGCAAAAGGTAAAAGAGCGCTCTCGGGTCGATGAGCCGAAAGCTGCTGGATCTAGTTCAGTTGCTGCCGATACGCCTAAATCGAGTGTGATGGAGCCTAAACTGTTTGCCCAAGAGCACCATGTGGAGACCCCAAGCAGCGCTAAAAAAGATATCGAAAAAGAGACTGAATACGTTTTTGAAAAAGAGGATGAGGAGAGCGTTGAGAAAGCTCACAAGAAAGCAGCATTGGGTAGCACGGTAGCCGTAAGCTCAGAAGCTGGTAGTGATGAGTCTGAACCTACGCGTGTTCGCGGCCGTGAGCGGCGCGAGCCCAGTTTCTCCTCAGCGTTTGCAAGCGCTGATGATGCGCCCTCAGCCACGATGGATACATCCATTCCGTGGGAGGCGGCCGCGGCGCCTAAAGAGTGGCCCGCCGCTAAGGTAGAGCCGACAAAAGTGCCAGTTGAGCCAGCGCGTTCTGAGTCTACTGCTGTTGAGCCTGCTGCCACTGAGCCTGCAAAAGCGCCTGAGCCAACGCCTAATGAGTTGCCGCGGGCAGACGCTTTTGCGATGCGTACTAACACGCCTGATGAGCCCATTGAGCTGCGTGTGCCGCTGTCTGCTAAAGAACCAGAACCAAAATCAGAGCCAGAAACAGAACAGAATTTTGTATCTGAACCAAAGCCCAAACCAGAGCCTGTCTCTGAGCCTGAACCTGAGCAGCAGGCCCCTTTGCCTGCGGTATCGCCACGCCCCCCAGCTGATACGACTGATCCAGTGATGCCTATAGCAGCGGAATCCCGTCGCGAGCGTGTGCCGGAAGTTGTGCCTGAGCCAGTATGGGATGAAGACGAAGACGTCGCTCCATCCGCACCGGCGGTGACATCCGCGCGTCACGAGCCAACCTTCTCCGAGCCAGCCGAGGAGGAGGCTGATAACGGCCCCACGCTATGGACCGTTGAGCACCTGCAGAGCCAGCGCCCGGTGTTTGAAACCCTGGACGAGCCAGAAGGGGATGTGCCTAGCCTGCAGCTGTTAACGCCACCAGAGCCGCATCAGCCCAATTATACCGATGAGCAACTGTCGGATATGGCAGAACTGCTGGAAGTGCGACTACGCGAGTATGGGGTTAAAGCGGAAGTTGTCGATACGTGGCCTGGGCCGGTCATTACCCGCTTTGAGATTAAACCCGCCGCGGGAGTGAAGGTTTCTAAAATCAGCAACCTTGCTAAAGACCTGGCGCGCTCGTTGATGGTTAAGAGCGTTCGCGTTGTGGAAGTGATCCCAGGGCGACCAACGGTAGGTATTGAGATTCCCAACCCCCATCGGGCGATGATCCGTTTGCGTGAGGTGATCGACTCTGATCGTTACCAGCAGGAAACCTCGCCGCTTACCATGGCGTTAGGCCAAGATATTGGCGGCGGCCCGGTGGTGGCTAACCTGGGAAAAATGCCTCACTTACTGGTGGCAGGCACCACGGGTTCCGGTAAGTCGGTAGGCGTAAACGCCATGCTGATTTCGATGCTGCTCAAGGCCACGCCCGATGAGCTGAAGTTGATTATGGTCGACCCGAAAATGCTGGAGCTATCGGTATACGACGGCATCCCCCATTTGCTGGCACCTGTGGTTACCGACATGAAAGAGGCTGCCAATAGCCTGCGCTGGTGTGTGGCGGAAATGGAGCGCCGCTATAAGCTAATGGCTGCCATGGGCGTGCGCAATATCGCCGGATTTAATGGCCGCTTGGATGAGGCAGGGCGTGCAGGTGCCCAAGTGGCTGACCCGCTGTGGGAGCCGCAACCCTGGGAAATGCACCAAACACCACCCGTACTCGAAAAGCTGCCCTACATTGTGGTGGTAATCGACGAATTTGCCGATATGTTTATGATCGTGGGTAAAAAGGTCGAAGAGTTAATCGCGCGTTTGGCACAAAAAGCGCGTGCAGCGGGTATCCATCTCATTCTGGCTACCCAGCGGCCCTCTGTTGATGTAGTCACGGGCTTAATCAAGGCCAATATTCCGTCGCGGATGGCGTTTCAGGTCTCATCAAGGATTGATTCACGCACAATTCTGGATCAAGGCGGTGCGGAAAGCTTGCTAGGCCACGGCGATATGCTTTATCTGCCTGCTGGTTCTGGTCCGCCTAACCGTATTCACGGTGCCTTTGTAGATGATGATGAAGTCCACCGTGTGGTAGATGACTGGAAGCGCCGAGGTACGCCCGAGTATATTGAAGAAATTCTTTCCGGCGGCGTTTCAGCAGATGCATTAACCGGCTTAGAAGCCGACGGTGTAGATGGCGATGACGCTGAGCAGGATGCGCTTTATGACGAGGCGGTGCAGTTCGTTACCCAGACCCGCAAAGCATCGATTTCAGCGGTGCAGCGCCGTTTCAAAATCGGCTATAACCGGGCAGCACGGTTAGTGGAAGCCATGGAGGGTGCAGGGGTTGTGTCTTCAATGGGTACCAATGGTGCCCGCGAGGTGCTAGCGCCACCGCCTGTCGGTCATTAAAGCGGCAGTAGACGCGTTATAAATCATGCAACAAACGTGGAAGCCACGCCGTAGGTGAAACCCTACGGCGCTTTTCGCGTCATAGAAGCCACATGGAACGTCTTAATGCCGTTCGTTAGAATAACTGGCTTAAGCACGACCGCTTTTCGGCAATTATTGCCTAGGGAGTACAGTAATGCGCGATACTCAAATACGACGCACTTCACCATTAGTCTTGGCGGCCAGTGCACTGGGGTTAACCTTTGCATCCTCTGCTTTATGGGCAAATGACGCAGCCGAGCGCTTGACCGAACGACTCGACCCGCTAGAGAGCTATCACGCAACGTTTGAGCAGCAGATATTAGGTGGTGATGGCGAGCGTTTGCAGAGTGCACGTGGTGAAATGTGGCTCTCGCGTCCCGGCATGCTGCGCTGGGAAGTGGAAGCGCCGTATTCACAAATTGTGGTATCAGACGGTAGCGATGTCCATCTGTATGACCCGGACCTGGAGCAGGTAACCGTGCAGGCAATGGATAACCGAGTGTCTCATACGCCTGCGCTTCTGCTGTCGGGTAGCGCCTCTGATTTGACCGCCAGCTACGAAGTGTTTTACGAGCAAGATAACGGGGATGATGTGTTCACTTTGATTCCCTCTTCTGCGGATACGCTGTTTGAAGAGCTAAGCATGGTGTTTGATAACCAAACGCTGACCGAGCTATGGATGATGGACAGCACAGGCCAGCGTACCGCTATTACGTTCAGCAATATTACTCGTAATGGCAATATCGACCGCAGCCTGTTTGATTTTGACATTCCAGAAGGCACGGATGTGATCCGCGAAGGGTTCTAAGACCCCCTGTTTTAGCGACGTTTTCGACCATATCAGGCGCCTTAGGGCGCCTGATCTGCTTCTTGGTCACGCTGCTCCCGCCACGCCATTATCTCCCCAAAGCGTTTTTCCTGTCCTAGCGTACTGGGCTCGTAAAAACGGGCGGTGGGTAGTGCGTCGGGCCAGCAGCTATGGGCACTGCCCGCTGGATAACCGTCAGGTTCGTTGTGGGCGTAGCGATACCCTTCACCGTGCCCTAGCTGCTCCATGAGTTTGGTGGGCGCATTACGTAAATAGCTAGGTACTTCTAACTGTGGCTGCTGCTGGGCAAACTGTTTGGCCGCTTTCCAAGCGCGGTCAATGCGGTTGCTCTTGGGAGCTACTGCTAAGTGAATAGCCGCATGGGCAATGGCCCGCTGGCCTTCGTAATCACCCAAACGTAAATACGCATCCCAGGCGGAAATTACCAAGGGTAAGGCGCGGGGGTCTGCATTGCCGACATCTTCAGAGGCAATGGCGGTTAAGCGGCGCACGATGTCTAGCGGGTCGCCACCGCCTTGTATAAAGCGCGCCATATACAGTAAGGCTGCATCCGGGCGCGATGAGCGGATGGATTTATGAATCGCCGAAAGCAAGTCGTAATAGGCATCACCCTGCTTATCAAAGGCGCTTGATTGATGGCCGACCACATCGGCCAGCACTGCTTTATTAAGCACTTCCCGGCCATTACTCGGTTCGGTAAAGTCGCAGGCGGTTTCCAGCAGCCCTAGTGCGCGGCGAGCATCACCTGCGCTGGCGTGTGCAAGCGCTTCCAGTACGCCTTCCTCAATGTCGATAGCGCGTTTACCCAAGCCCCTCTGCTGATCGCTTAGCGCCTGGCGCATAACCGTTATCAACTCATCCTGACTGAGGGGTTTAAGGACATAGACCCGGGCACGGGATAGCAGGGCTGAGTTCACTTCGAAGGAAGGATTTTCGGTCGTCGCGCCAATTAGGGTCAGCAGGCCTGACTCAACGTGTGGTAGAAGCGCATCCTGCTGGCTTTTGTTTAAGCGGTGAATCTCGTCTAAAAAAAGCAGTGTCGGCGAGGTACTTTGTTGGGCACGCTCAACCGCCAGGCGAATCTCTTTTACCCCGGCCATCACCGCGCTCAGGTGTTCCAAGTGAGCACTCGAGGCACGCGCCAAAAGTTCTGCAAGCGTGGTCTTACCCACTCCAGGCGGCCCCCATAAAATCATTGAGCGCACCACACCAGACTCCGCCATGCGTCGCAGTGGTTTGTCTGGCCCTACCAGTGCTTGCTGGCCAACATAGTCGTCAAGCGTCAGCGGCCGCATGCGGTAAGCGAGCGGTGCATCCTCGGCGGGCGACGCAGGCTGGCGGTCAAAAAGATCCATGTAAACTTCCGTTGTAAATCGAGACGTTGAACAACACGCTATTAACAAGTGTCTGTGGTAAACAGTGACCTGTAAGACTACCTTTGGCTTAACCGACGAGAAAGCCTATCTGGACAGGCTTTAAACAACGCTAAAGAAAAAGCACCTGCGGTAGTCGCGGCGGCTGTCTAGCAATCGGCGCGGAACGCATGGTAAACAGTAATGCTAGTGTAGTTGAAACCAGTCAAAATCAGCAGATACCGCTGATGACCGCGTGCCAGGCTCCTGCTGGGGGCGGCAAGCATGACACTTATAGAGGAGACGGCACGATGTTAAACCAATTGCGTCTAGATCATGCCAATATGGCACGTATGCTCCATGTGCTTCAGCTTAAGCAGAAAACTCTGGCGTTGGGGGAGCGCCCTAACTTTCAGTTGATGCGCGAAGTGGTGGACTACATTCTTTCCTATATGGACGGCTTTGCCACCCCGCTAGAGCGGATATGTGTAGAGCGGCTAGAGGCCAAAGCGCCTGAACATCTCCCGCTGATGGAGCAAATGGCGGCTGACTATCGTGAGCTTAAACCGCGTCTGCAGCGGCTATCCAACGATATCGATATGATCTTAATGGATAATATTTTGCCGATGGATCGTTTCGCACAAGATCTAAAAGCCTACCTGGAGGCGCATCGCGCTTACTTGCGCCGCGAGCGCGAAGGCTTGTTTCCGCTTATCGACAAACACTTTAGCCCTGAAGATATGCAGGAACTCCGCGAAGCCCTGCCAGAAGGGGCCGAGCAGGAGTTGGAGCGCCTTCAGCATGCTTATCCCGAGCTATATGCCGAGCTGTGTGGCGCTGAGGTGCCATCGCTCTAGGAATTCAAGAACTCTTCAGCGCAGAGCGGGGCGTGTTAAACTTACGCCCCGCTGTTTATTAATGGCTTGGAGAGGGCTGGCGTGGCAAGAGCGTATGATAGGTTGGGAACGCTGACATGGTAGGCCCTGTGCTGATTTTTGATTCAGGTGTAGGTGGTCTTTCCGTCGCTAACTCGTTGCGTTTGCACTACCCCAAGGTGGCGATGTGCTATGCCTGTGATAATGCTTGGTTGCCTTATGGGCTACGTGACGATGACACACTGGCTAAGCGCATTGTAGCGGTTTGCCAAGCGGCGGTTGCGGCGTGTCAGGCCAGCCTGTTAGTGGTTGCCTGCAATACCGCCAGCACGCTGGCGCTGGAAGGCCTTCGTCAAACCTTAACGATTCCAGTGGTGGGTACGGTGCCGGCCATTAAACCGGCAGCGCTGGCAAGCAAGACACGCCATATTGGCCTGCTAGCTACCACCGCGACGGTTAATCGGCCTTACACGCAGAGGCTAATCGAAAGCTTTGCCAGTGACTGCCTGGTGACGAAAGTAGCGGCAGACGCACTGGTCTCGGAGGCGGAAGCGTGGCTAGCTGGGACGCCGCTTAACGCTACCCGTATTCATCAAGCGCTGCTGCCGCTATGGCAAGCCGCTCAGTCGACCCCCGCGCTAGATACTGTGGTGCTTGGCTGCACCCACTTCCCGCTGCTAAAACCTATGCTTGCAACGCTCACTCCAACGCCTCTGGCGTGGGTTGATTCCGGCGATGCCATTGCTCGACGAGTAGGTCAAATAGCCAAACAGCTGGCCTTTAGCATGGCTGACGGCCGCTGTTTTACCACTGCGCCAGCGGATGCGCTGATTGACGGGTTCGCCCGCTATGGTTTTCGAGCGCCGCAGCGTTTAACCCTGCCCGACGCAGAGGCAGTGTAGTAGCCCATCTTCTTAGTTGCCCAAACGGTTAATGATTACCCATCTTTAAGAGGAGCCACCTTGGCGATCCCCACTGTCGATCCAGAACGCTACGCTGAGCAGCTAGCCGAAAAACGTACTTATATTGAGAGCACCTTCGCCCACTTTGCGCCCCCTGAGCTTGAAGTGTATCCCTCGCCGCCAAGCCACTACCGCCAACGCTGCGAGTTTCGTATTTGGCATGAAGAGGATGACCTTTTTTATGCCATGTTCGAGGTCGATCCAGAAAATCCCAAGAACAAAAAAGTGGTGCGCCTTGATCAGTTTCCGGTTGCCAGTAAGCATATCAATGCGCTGATGCCACGCTTGCGCGAGGCGTTTCTAGCCAGCGATGAGCTACGTCGCAGGCTGTTTCAAGTGGAGTTTCTGACCACGCTTTCAGGGGAAGCCTTGGTCACGCTGATTTACCACCGCCCGCTAGAAGATGCTTGGGAAGCAGAAGCGCGTGAGCTAGAAAAAGCGCTGGGCATTATGATTATTGGCCGCTCGCGCAAGCAGCGCATCGTCCTCACCCAGGACCACGTTTGGGAGCGCTTAACGGTAGATGGCCGTCCGCTGCACTACCAGCAAGTAGAGAACAGCTTTACCCAGCCCAACGCAAATATCTGTCAAACCATGCTGAGCTGGGCGCGTGAAGTGACCGCTGGCCGCCAAACAGAAGACTTGGTAGAGCTTTATTGCGGCAACGGCAACTTTACCATCGCTTTGGCGGATAACTTTCGCCGCGTGCTGGCGACTGAAATTTCCCGCACTTCGGTGGCTAGCGCTAACGTCAACCTGGAAGCGAATAGCGTGACCAACGCCCAGGTGGGCAGAATGTCTGCAGAGGAGTTTTCCTCAGCGCTGAAAGGCGAAAAAGCTGGCCGCCGGGTGGCCGAGATGGGGTTGGAAAGCTACGATTTTTCTACGGTGCTGGTCGATCCACCGCGGGCAGGCTTAGACGAGCAGAGCTGTCAGCAAATCAGCGAATACGAACAGATCGTCTATATTTCATGCAACCCTGCAACGCTCGCTGAAAATTTAACCATACTGACTAAGACCCACCGCATAGAACGGTTCGCGCTTTTTGATCAGTTTCCCTTTACCCATCATTGTGAATGCGGGGTATGGCTCACGCGGCGTACGGCAGTGTGATCGTCAAATGTCAATAGTGCTTATGATGCACAAGCGGCATACACCATGAATAACCTGTCAGATGGTTAGGGTGGCGGCCACGGGTAGCGTAAGCTAGTGAGCAGCGTGGCCTAAAGGCCTATTGTTCTTCGTTTTTTGGCCATAGTCATGGCCCCAGGCAGTCGAGGTGATGGATGCATTACGTTGCGATTGAAGAGAGTCGGCAGGATCTTTTAAAGCAGCTACAAGAGCGATTGAAAGCGCGATTGGAGCCTGCACGCGCGGCAGATGTTGAAGCTTTCGCTCGGCACTTTTATGCCACGGTTCCCGTTGAAGACTTGGTTGATCGTCGGCTCGACGATCTCTATGGCGCCACGCTATCGATTTGGCAGTTTCTGCAAAATCACGACCCCCTAAGCCCCAAAGTACGGGTGTTTAACCCCGATTTCGAAGAGCATGGCTGGCAGTCTACCCACACTTTTGTGGCTGTTTTACATGAAGATATGCCATTTTTAGTCGACTCAGTGCGTATTGAGTTAAACCGCCGTGGTCTAACGGTGCATGCTATTCAAAATGCCGTCTTCGCTGTTGCGCGTAATGGCCAGCATCAGCTAAAAGAGCTTGCCTCGCCACGGGATGAAGATGCGCCGGAAGCGCGGGAATCGCTCATCGTCATTGAGGTAGATCGCCATACTGACCCTGACGCATTGGCTAACATTGAAAGCAAATTGCGCGACGTACTGCGGGATGTGCGCACCGCTGTAGGTGATTTTGACGCAATGTGCGGCCAAATAACCACTGCGATTCAAGAGCTTGAAAAAAACTGCCCACCACAGATCGACCCAGATGATCACGAAGAAGCCATCGCTTTTTTAGAGTGGTTGCTTAAGGACAACTTCACCTTCCTGGGTTACGACGAGTACTTACTGGAAGGCAATGAGTTACAGCGTGATCCCAATAGCGTGCTAGGTGTTTTCCGCCTTGATCAGCCGCGCTATCGGGAGCGTATTCGTACCGAAGAAGGTATCGATGAACATAACGACTATGTGCTGGTGCCTCAGCTACTGTCGTTTGCCAAAAGTGCCCACCACTCTCGGGTACACCGCCCCACGTATCCTGATTACATCACCGTTGATCGCTACGACGATGATGGCAATGTCATCGGTGAACGGCGTTTCTTTGGCTTGTTCACTTCTACGGTGTACAACGAATCTCCGCGCAACATTCCGCTGTTGCGTCGTAAGTTGAAAGCCGTTATGGATATTGCCGGTTTCAACCCGCACGGACACAACGGCAAACAGCTGTTTCAAGTGCTTGAAGTGTATCCCCGTGACGACCTGTTCCAGATTAGTACGGAATCGCTGGCCAGCACTGCGTTGGGTATTCTTAATATTCGTGAGCGCCGACAGGTACGTCTGTTTATTCGCGCGGATGTCAGCGGTAAGTTTTACTCTTGCTTAGTTTTTGTACCTCGGGATGTGTTCTCTACTGATCTGCGCCAGCGTATTCAAAATATGCTGTGTGACGAGCTAGATGCCCACTTTGGCGACTTCAATACCTATTTGTCGGAGTCAGTGCTGGCGCGTATTCAGCTTATTTTGCGCTTTAACGGTGATGCGCCTAGCCAGTACGACCTTAAACGTCTGGAAAGCAAAGTGGCACGCTTAGCGCGCAGCTGGCGCGATGACCTGCAGGCCGCAATGATCGAAGGGTTTGGCGAAGAGCGTGCCAATCTACTGACTGAGCAGTTCCAAGAGGCGTTCTCAGCCAGCTACCGTGAAGATTTTAATGCCCGCACGGCGGTGTTTGATGTACAGCATCTGTTGGATTTAGATGGTGGCGCAGACCTTTCGCTGTCGCTCTATCGCCCTCTTGAGGAGCAAGCGGGCGGTATGAACCTGAAGCTGTACCACCGTGAGTCGCAGATACCATTATCCGATGTTTTGCCGATGATGGAGAACTTAGGGCTGCGGGTGATTGGTGAGCGCCCCTACGATATCAACGCCCCTCAGCAGCGCTATTGGATTCATGACTTTGAGCTTGAGCACAGCCGTGAAGGTGTGAACTTAAGCGAAATGCGCGATACCTTCAGCGAAGCGTTTAAGCGTATTTGGGCAGGTGAAGCAGACAACGATGCCTTCAATCGGCTGATTATTGGGGCAGGGGTAGATTGGCGCGAAGTGGCCATGCTGCGCGGCTATGCCCGCTACTTAAAGCAGATCCGCTTTGGCATGTCCCAAGACTACATCGCGGCAACACTGGTGAATTACCCGGCGATTACCCAAGGGCTGGTTGAGCTGTTCCGTCTGCGCTTTGACCCAGCGCATCAGCAGAGTGCAACCGACGACTGTGTGGCCCGTTTAAACGAGCACCTGGAGGGCGTGGCGAGCTTAAACGATGATCAATTGTTGCGCCGTTTTATGGAGCTTATTCAAGCCACGCTGCGTACCAACTACTACCAGAAAGCTGATAACGGCGGCTTTAAAGACTACATCGCCTATAAGCTTGAGCCATCGAAAGTCACGGGCATGCCCAAGCCCCGCCCGGCGTTTGAAATTTTTGTTTGTTCGCCAAGAGTAGAAGGCGTACACCTGCGCGGTGGCAAAGTAGCGCGGGGTGGCTTGCGCTGGTCTGACCGTCTGGAGGACTTCCGCACCGAGGTGCTCGGCCTAGTTAAAGCACAACAGGTCAAAAATGCAGTCATCGTGCCGGTAGGCGCAAAGGGCGGCTTTGTGTGTAAGCGCATGCCGGAAAATGCCGACCGTGAAACGCAGCAAAAGGAAGGTATCGCCTGTTACAAAATCTTTATCCGCGCGCTGTTAGATGTCACCGACAACCTCGTAGGTGGTGAGGTAGTGCCGCCACAAAACGTCGTGCGCCACGATGAAGATGACACCTATCTAGTTGTGGCCGCTGATAAAGGCACCGCGACTTTCTCGGACATCGCCAACGAGATCTCGGTTGAGTATGGACACTGGCTGGGGGATGCGTTTGCCTCTGGCGGCGCCAATGGCTACGACCATAAGAAAATGGCGATTACCGCCCGCGGAGCCTGGGAGTCTGTTAAACGCCACTTCAAGAACCTCGGCATCAACACCCAGCAAGACCTGTTCACGGTAGTCGGTATTGGAGATATGGCCGGTGACGTGTTCGGTAATGGTATGCTGCTGTCGGATAAAATTCAGCTGGTGGGGGCGTTTAACCACCTGCATATTTTTGTCGACCCCAATCCGGATGCAGACGCCGCCTTTGCTGAACGTACGCGCCTGTTTAACCTGCCCCGCTCCAGTTGGGAAGACTACAGCGTAGAGTTGATTTCCAAAGGCGGCGGCGTGTTTAGCCGTAGCGCTAAATCCGTCGCCATCAGCCCTGAAATGCAGCAGGTATTTGGCATTCAAGAAACACGCCTATCCCCCAACGACCTGATTCGCGCCATGTTGAAAGCCAAGGTCGACCTGCTTTGGAATGGCGGCATCGGGACCTACGTGAAAAGCTCCGATGAAACCGACGCTGACGTGGGTGATAAAGCCAACGATGCACTGCGCATTAACGGCACTGAGCTGCACTGCCGAGTGGTAGGTGAGGGCGGTAACCTCGGCTTTACTCAGCGTGGGCGGATGGAAGCCGCCGCCAACGGCGTGCGGGTTTACACCGACTTTATTGATAACGCGGGTGGGGTTAACTGCTCCGACCACGAGGTCAATATCAAGATATTGATTGATGAAGTGGTTAAGCGTGGCGATATGACCGACAAGCAGCGCAACCAGCTGCTGGCGGATATGACAGAAGAGGTTGCTGATCTGGTTATTTTGGATAACTATCGCCAAACCCAGGCGCTTGACCTCTCGGAAATCCTTTCCCAGCAGGGAATGGGTCCCTTCCGCCGCTTTATCAGTGAGCTTGAGTCTGCCGGGCAGATCGACCGTGAACTTGAATTCTTGCCCGCTGACGATGTGCTGAAAGAGCGTGTCAGCAACAACCAGGGGATGCGCTTGCCGGAGCTGGCTGTGCTGATCTCCTATGCTAAGAGCACTCTGAAAGGCGATTTGATCAACTCAGATATACCAGATGATCCCTATATTCATCGCCACTTAGAGCGCCTGTTCCCGGCCGTGTTGACTGAGCGCTATCAGGGTGAGATGTATGAGCACCGCTTGAAGCGTGAAATCGTTGCTACTCAGGTGGCAAACGATTTGGTCGATCACATGGGCATTGTGTTCGTTCGCCGTTTGATGGATTCCACGGGAGCCGGGCGGGCCGATATCGCGCGTGCTTACATCGTTGCCCGTGATGCATTTAATCTGCCTGCCCTGTGGGCGCAGATTGAAGCGCTGGATAACCAAGTGCCGAGTCGTGTGCAGTACTCGATGATGCTCGAACTGATGCGCATGATCCGTCGTGCTACTCGCTGGTTCCTGCGTACCCACCTGGGGCTTTCTACTCACGATGCCATTGAGTTCTTTGGCCCGCGTTTGGCGCAGCTGCAAGAGGCTATTGGCGAGTTGCTAAGCGGTGAAGAGCAGGCTGCTTGGCGCAAGCGCTGTGATGAACTGCAGGAAGCTGGCGTGCCGGAAGCGTTGGCATCAACGGTGGCAGCGGCACCAAGCCTCTACGCTGGCCTGGGCATTATTCAAGCGGCACGAGTCACCAATGAGAAGCCCCAGCGGGTCGCCGAAGTGTTCTACGAGATCGGCAGCCGCCTGGAACTTCCCTGGATGATCCAGCAGGTAACTCACCTAGAAGTGCGCGATGCTTGGCAAGCGCAGGCAAGGGAGTCCTTCCGTGACGACATCGACCGCCAGCAGTTAGCGCTTACCACAAGCGTGCTGAAACTTGAGGTGGGCAGTCGCGATACCCAAGAGCGTGTCGCCCAATGGCTAGAGCAGCATGCTGAGCTGCATCGTCGCTGGTGCCGCTTGATTGATGAGGTTCGTGGCGGCAGTGAAGGTGGCTTTGCACTATTTGCCGTTGCTATTCGTGAACTGGTGGATCTCGCAGAGAGCGATAGCGAAGCGTAAATCTTACGCCGAGCTGTCAGTATAAGCCGTGCCCTGGTTCGCCAGGGCACGGCTTTTTTGTGGGCTGCTTACCCTGCGAACTGCTGTTGATGTGCGTTATACTGCGGCCGCCCCGCTTATGCTGCCTACCCATCGCCCAGGAGAGCCTTGCTGATGTATAACATTGCCCGTTCGCTACTGTTTCGCTTAGACCCGGAAATGTCGCATGGTATGGCGCTGCGTGGGTTAGATGCCCTGCATCGGGTAGGCAGTGTTAAGCGCGTCTACGGCGAGCCGGTAAGCGACCCTGTTGAACTGATGGGACTGCGTTTTAGCAACCGAGTAGGCCTTGCCGCCGGGTTAGACAAAAATGCTGACCACCTGGATGCATTAGGCGCGCTGGGCTTTGGCTTTGTGGAAGTGGGAACTGTGACGCCCAAAGCGCAGCCAGGCAACCCTAAGCCGCGCTTGTTTCGCTTGGCGGGTCATGAGGCCATCATCAACCGCTTTGGTTTTAATAACAAAGGGGTTGAACACCTGGTGCAGCAAGTCAAGCAGCGCCATTACGGTGGCATCGTGGGCATCAATATCGGTAAAAACCTTACTACCTCGGTCGAGCATGCCCTGGATGACTATCTGCTCTGTCTAGAGGCCGTCCACGGTGTGGCTGATTACATCGCGGTGAATATCTCATCGCCCAACACCCCAGGCTTACGCACCCTGCAGTTTGGTGAGCAGCTAGACGCGCTGCTTGGGCCTATCCGCGCCCGCAGCTATGCGCTGGATGTCGAGACAGGCCGCAGGGTGCCACTGTTGGTAAAAATTGCCCCGGATATGAGTGAAGAGGAAGTCGCGCTGGTAGCAGGCAGTATTGCGGGTAACGCGTTAGATGGCGTCATTGCCACTAACACCACGGTTTCCCGGGATGCGGTGAAAAGTGATCCACAGGCAAACGAGGCGGGTGGGTTATCCGGCAAGCCGGTTTTTGAAGCCTCCAACACTGTTATTCGCCTGCTGCGAGCACAGCTTCCTACGCTACCCATTATTGGCGTGGGGGGAGTCGATAGCGGCGACGCAGCCAACGCTAAAATTGCCGCAGGCGCTGATTTAGTACAGCTCTACTCAGGCTTGATTTATCAGGGGCCAGGGCTTGTGAAACAGTGTGCCGAGGCGCTGAAAAAAGGGCGGTAAAGACGTCAATAGGGGAAAATGGGGGCGAGATAAGAACTCATTAAAAAGCCCGCGTGCTCGCGGGCTACTTATACCTAACGTAACTTGTAAAAAGTGAAAACTAGGACATGACTAGGGGGTTTTTATGGATGCCGGAAACGCCAGTCATACCGTCCCACTGGTCGCCGCGCCCTTCACGCCAGCCGCTCATCCAGTATTCGCGTAAATTAACATCTTGGCTGGGGCAATCATCACGGGAGCGACCCGTAATACCCGCTTTATATCCGTGAACATAAGCCCGTTGGAAGCGATCACGTTTTTGTCGTTTCATTGGCTAACCTCGTTTCATGAAAGCCTTTGATAAGAAACAGAGCCTGATGCTGTGTTGCGTAGGTTCACAAAGTTGCTAACAAGCAATGTGTCACCTTTATCGCATCAGCGTCTGTTCCGAGAGCTGACCTCAACAGCGAGGTACCGCACAAGCGCTAATGCCTAGCACTCACGTGCTGAACGGGCCAAGCGGTACTCTCGACAAGCCATAAGCCATTAACGCATTCACATAAAGTGGATGAACCCATTAACGACGATGACCAACAACGCATGCGTTTTTTTCAGTAGCTACACTCCTATTGTTAGACCATCATGGGGTCACTTGTCGACTATGAAATTGTCATAAGACGTAAACACATTTGCCATATATAGGAATATCGCGCGGTTACGCGCGGCGAACACCATGACCGAGCTGAACCAAACTGCCCCCCAAAACCTCCTGGCGACGTGCCCTAAAGGCATTGAAGGCCTGCTTGCAGATGAATTAACGGCTTTAGGCGCCGTGCCGGGTAAAACTACCGTAGCAGGGGTTTATTTTTCGGCCAGCCAAGAAACGGCTTACCGCGTATGCCTGTGGTCACGTCTGGCGAACCGCGTTATTTTGCTGTTGGCCCGGGAGTCGATGATAGAAACTGCTGAGCAAGTACATGACGCATCGACCCGAATTGCCTGGACACAGCACTTACTCCCCGGCAAAACCCTCGCGGTAGATTTCCATGGCCGCAGCGATCATATTCGCCATACGCGCTTCGGTGCCCAAACTGTAAAAGATGGCATTGTCGATTCACTTCAGTTAGCGGGCCAAGAGCGGCCTAGCATCGACACCAAGACGCCTGATCTACGCATTTATGCGCACTTGCACCGGGCAAACCTAACGCTGGGAATCGACCTTTCTGGTGAAAGCCTTCACCGCCGTGGCTACCGCCGCGATGTCGGGCATGCGCCACTAAAAGAGAATTTAGCTGCAGCCCTGTTGGTTCGTGCAGGCTGGCCTGAGCGTGCCAAAGCCGGTGAGCCGCTGTTAGACCCGCTATGCGGGGCCGGTACGCTATTAATTGAAGCGGCAATGATGGCTGCCGACCAGGCGCCCAATGTCAATCGGGAACGCTTTGGTTTTCACGGCTGGGCAGGCCACGACGAGGCGTTGTGGCGGGAGCTTAAGCGTGAAGCTGAAGCCCGTGCGTCTATCGGCCGTAAACGCTGTAAAACAGCGCTGATTGGCTTTGACCAAAGCCCGGCGGCATTAACGGCTGCGAAGGCTAACGCCATGCGTGCAGGCATTCCGGCGCTTATCACCCTACATGGCCAAAGCCTTAGCCAGTTAACAAGGCCAGAGACGCTTACCGCCGAACAGGGGTTGTTAATCACTAATCCGCCCTATGGCGAGCGCCTGGGCGAGCTACCAGAACTGGTTCGCCTATACGCCCAGCTGGGTGAAAAAGCTAAAGCACTGTTTCCTGGCTGGACGCTGGCGCTGTTTACCGGCAACCCGGATTTAGGCCATCGGTTGGGTCTACGCGCTCATAAGCAGTACGCGCTGAAGAATGGCGCCTTGGATGCCAAACTGCTGCTGATGGCGATTGGTAGCCATGCAGGGGGAGAGGATGCACCTTCTGAGAAAGTCCCGCAAAATGGTGACACTAGCCAGCCGTCGAACGCTAGCGCAACACCATCGGTGTCTGAAAATGCCCAGATGTTTGCCAACCGGCTGGCGAAAAACCAAAAACGTCTGAAAAAGTGGTTAAAACAGAGTGGTGAAACCTGCTATCGCATCTACGATGCAGACATGCCGGAATACGCTTTGGCGATCGACCGATATGGGGATCGCGTGCATGTGCAGGAGTATGCGGCGCCTAGCTCCATTAACCCAGCCCAGGCTCAAAAGCGCCTATTTGATGCGCTGGAAGTGTTGCCAGATGCGCTGGGTGTTGACGCCAGCAAGGTGTATATCAAACGCCGTGAGAAGCAGGCAGGCAGCGCTCAGTACCAGAAGCGCTCTGCTAGCGGTGAGCGTTTTGAAGTTCAGGAAGGAGCGGCTCGGCTATGGGTGAACCTGCGTGACTACTTGGATACCGGCCTGTTTTTGGATCACCGTCCGGTACGTCGCATGCTCAATGAGATGGCCAGCGGAAAACGCTTTTTAAACCTGTTCTGCTATACCGCCACCGCAACGGTACAGGCTGCCTTGGGTGGCGCAAGCGACAGTGTCAGCGTGGATATGTCCAATACCTACCTTGAGTGGGCGCGGGATAACTTTGCGTTGAATAAGCTGGACTCCAGGCTGCACCGGGTCGTGCGGGATGACTGTTTCCGCTGGCTAGAAACTGCCAACGCCGAGTTTGATCTGATCTTTATGGATCCGCCCACGTTTTCAAACTCTAAGAAGATGCGCGACACCTTAGACGTGCAGCGTGACCACCCGCGGTTAGTTGAACTCGCCATGGCGCGCCTTGCTCCAGGTGGCACGCTGGTGTTCTCAAACAATCAGCGGCGTTTCAAATTAGACGAGGCGCTTAGCGAGCATTACGCGGTGGAGGAGATCACCTCGCGCACCTTCGACCCGGATTTCCAGCGGCGCACCAACTTGCACCATGTATTCTTGTTACGCCACAAATAGTCATCAGGAGAAGAGCGTAGGTAATGATTCAGCTATCAATTTACACTACCCTGGGCTGCCATTTATGCGCCCAGCTTGAGGCGCTAGTCACCACGCTGGCTAACCAGGAAGTAGCGCTGCACCGTATTGAGATTAGCGATAACGATGCCCTCGTTGAACGCTATGGGGTGCGTATTCCGGTCTTAGTGGATGGTGAGGGGGTTGAGCTAGATCGAGGCTTCGATTTGGAGCGGCTAAGTGCTTGGCTACAGGCGCGCGGCTGGCTGGATGAGGTGGCGCTTAACGCGATCACCTCACCGCCCGAAAAAGCCCCGCCCGTAGGGGCTCATCAGCGAGGCGGGCGGCGTTTTTTAGGCTGATGTTTTGCCTAAATGACATAGGTTTTGCTTAAATTACATAGATTTTACTTAAATTACGTAGTTGTAAAAGAGGGCGGGAGTGGCTACAGCGCGTCGAGTAGCGATAGCTGGCGCATCGCTTCCTGCCCTTCAGGCGTATGATCGGCTGCCTCCAGCACTTTACGGAAACCCCGCGATGTCTGGATGGTGGTCTCATCTTCAAGCCACATGTGTGCTTGCTCCAGTGTATCTGCCAACTGGTGCTTTAGCCCGCCAAACTGAGTGCCAATTTGCCCCCAGGCGCGGCTAAAAATCCAGTCGCCAAACATATCCTGGTGAATATGCACTAACACATAGTCATGGTCGGTTTCCCAGCGTACGATCACAACACTCTCCTTAAATGCCCCGCAAATACGGCTGCGTATCAAGCCGTTGCGGGTGTATTGTAAAGCCCGGATACCCAAACGCCTATGAAACTTGTCATCGACGCTAATATCCCCGCTGCCGACACCTGTTTTGGCGCCTTTGGAACGCTTAACCGTGTGCCGGGGCGTGAGATGCGCGCCGCCGATGTGACAGGTGCTGACGCCCTGGTGGTGCGCTCCATCACCCAGGTTAACCAGGCGCTACTGGCGCAAAGTCAGGTGCGCTTTGTAGGCACCTGCACCATCGGCACCGACCATATTGATCTTACCTACTTGGCAGAGCGCGGGATTGGCTTTGCCAGCGCCCCTGGTTGTAATGCTGAGGCCGTGGTGGACTATGTGCTCAGCAGCTTGCTCACGGTGAGTGAGCGTGAAGGTTGGCCGCTGCTAGCGCGCACAGTAGGCATTGTGGGTGCGGGCAACGTGGGTAGCCGCTTACAGCGCCGCTTACAGGCGCTAGGCATTGAGGTGCTGGTGTGTGATCCCCCAAGAGCCGAGCAGGAGGGGGAGGGCGGCTTCGTTGCGCTGGATATGCTGATTGAGCGCTGCGATGTGCTCTGTTTACATACACCGCTGGTGAAAGAAGGCCCCCACGCGACCTATCAACTGTTCGATGCTCAGCGGATTAACGAACTGGCGCCCGGCACGGTGCTGCTAAATGCCGGGCGGGGTGACTGTATTGATGGCTTGGCGCTGCGCAGCCGTTTAGCAGGTAAAGGCGATATCACGGCTATTTTGGATGTATGGGAAAACGAGCCGCAGATAGACGCTGGACTACGTGACTTAGTAGCGCTGGCTACGCCACATATTGCGGGGCATAGCCTGGATGGCAAGCTGCGCGGCACCTGGATGATTCAACAGGCGCTGGCCGACCACTTGGTGCAGTCAAGCCCAATGTCCTTTAGTGAACTCTGCCCGCCGCCGGCCCTTGCCGGGCTAACGCTGCAGCATGCACTTCCCGTGGAAGAGGCGCTACGGCTCTGTGTGCATGCCGTGTACGATGTACGCCGTGACCACGACGCGCTACAGCGCAAGGTGCTTGAGCAGGGGATTCAAAAAGGCTTTGATGACTGCCGTGCTAATTACCCGCTGCGACGGGAATTCAACACGTTAACGGTCGTTTTAAAAGGCGATGCTATGTCTTTGCAAACGCCGTTAAGCGCGGCGGGCTTTCAGGTGCAGTGTGCTTAATATTTGGTTTAGAAAGCTTTGTGGTTAAAACTGGGTATATCAAAAACCATGAGCACCCAAAACAGTAAGGCCCGCATCTGCGGGCCTTACGTTCTTTGACTAAATGAAGGCGGTTACTGACGGTAGGCGGCTTCTTTTAGCGCACGGATACGGTCATCCAGCGGTGGGTGGCTAGCAAACAGGCGCTCCACCAGTGAGCGGGTCTGGCCTTTGGTAATTGCCATGGCCCGCATGGTGTCCGGCATTTGATCAGGTAGTTCCGTTTCGGCTTTCAAGCGAGCCAAAGCATTCACCATAGCGCCGGTGCCTGCTAAGCGTGCCCCGGCCTCATCGGCACGGTACTCCCGGTAGCGCGAGAACCAAGCAACGATTGCAGAGGCAACAATCCCAAAGACAATCTCTGCGACAATAACCACGGCAAAGTAGCCCATAAAGCCTAATCCCCCCTCGCCACCGCTGCGGCTTTTCAGGAAGTTGTCGACTAAATGCGCCACCACACGGGCAAAGAACATCACAAAGGTGTTCACCACGCCTTGAATAAGCGCCAAGGTAACCATGTCGCCGTTCGCCACGTGGCCAATTTCGTGGGCCAGTACCGCGCGTACCTCTTCCGGGCGCATACGGTTCAATAGCCCAGCAGAAACGGCAACTAGGGCATCATCTTTGTTCCAGCCAGTGGCAAACGCATTGGACTGCTGGGCCGGGAAAATACCCACTTCTGGGGTTTTAATGCCTGCTTCCCGGGAGAGCTCGGCCACGGTATCTACTAACCACTGTTCGGTGGCGTTCGAGGGTGCTTCGATAATGATCGTACCGGTGCTGCGCTTTGCCATCCATTTGGAAATGAACAGCGAGATCATCGAACCGACCATACCGAAAATAAAGCAGAACAGTAGCAGGCTTGTGAAGTTGATGCCTTGGCTGCGCAGGTAGCCTTCTACGCCAAAGAGTCGCAGCGTAAAGCTGGCCACCAGCACGACCGCTAAGTTGGTGGCCAGAAAAAGCAGAATTCGCATCATCGTTAAGGTTCTCCCTAAAGGATTTAAAAGCGGTTGTAGGATAGTTGCTTAGATACGTGCAGCAGGCACCAGTTTCAAGCCCGTGAATTTATTGACGGTAACGAGACAAGAAATTAGCAAAGCGGTCGAGGGCATCGCCAAGCTGGTCGGCCCAAGGCAGCGTTACAATGCGCACGTGATCGGGCTCTGGCCAGTTGAAGGCGGTGCCTTGTACCAGCAGGATTTTTTCCTGCAGCAGCAGATCTAACACCAGCTGCTGGTCATCTTTGATCTTAAAGACCTTCGGGTCTAAGCGGGGAAAGGCGTAAAGCGCCCCTTTGGGCGTTACGCAGGAGACACCCGGAATCGCGTTGAGCTTTTCGACGGTGATATCCCGCTGCGCCAACAGCCGGCCACCGGGTAGAATCAAATCGTTAATCGACTGGTAACCCCCCAGTGCCGTTTGAATGGCGTGCTGGGCCGGCACGTTAGCGCACAGGCGCATAGAGGCGAGCATGGTTAGCCCCTGGATGAAGTCCTGGGCGCGCTGTTTGGCAAGCGTGCCGGAGATCGTCATCCAGCCTGATCGGAAACCAGCACAGCGGTAGCTTTTGGACAAGCCATTCATGGTAATCACAAGCTGGTCGTCATCGGCTAAGGCGCCGGTAGAGGTATGCTCTACACCGTCATACAGAATTTTGTCGTAGATCTCATCAGAAAACACCACAAGATTGTGCTCTTGGGCGATAGCCAGGACCTCCCGAACTACCTCGGGCGGATAGACCGCACCGGTGGGGTTGTTGGGGTTGATAATTACAATGGCCCGGGTGCGACTGGTTACTTTGGCACGTATATCGGCTATGTCTGGCGCCCAATCAGCCTGCTCATCACACAGGTAGTGAACACCATGGCCGCCGGATAAGTGGGCAGCGGCCGTCCAGAGTGGGTAGTCGGGGGCCGGGATCAGCACTTCGTCGCCGTCATTTAAGAGCGCTTGCATCGCCATCACAATCAGCTCGGAAACGCCGTTGCCGATATAGATGTCTTCGATGCCAACCCCAGGAATCTGCTTGCGCTGGCACTCCTGCATAATCGCCTTGCGCGCGGAGTAGAGGCCTTTTGAGTCACAGTAACCCTGGGCAGTGGGCAGGTTGCGCATCACGTCCTGCAGAATTTCTTCCGGCGCTTCAAAGCCAAAGGGGGCCGGGTTGCCAATGTTGAGCTTTAAAATTCGCTGGCCCTCTTCTTCCAGGCGCTTGGCGTGGTCGAGCACGGGGCCGCGAATGTCATAGCAAACCTTGTGCAGTTTGTGTGACTTTTTCAGCGGCTGTAATTCTGTAGGCTGCGGGGTGTCCATGGGGTGTGTTATCCAAAAGTGTCCAGTGGCCGTTAGAAGTAACTGATTATTCGCCCATTATGCGTCGGATGGTAGCGGGCTGTCTTCGTCGTTTTGTAGCGGTGGCGGTGGAATATCACTGGGGATTTCCAAGGTAACCCGGCCTAGCTTGCCATCGCGCAGTTCGTGTAGCAGCACTTCGGCACCGCGGTGCAGGTCTACCGCGCCGCCTGCGCGTAGGCCGCCGCGTTTTCCGGCGATTTCTTTCAATATGGCGTGGCCGTCGAAACCGGCAATGGCTAGAAAATCGGGTTTTTTGGGGCCGTCGGCATCAACCTCGAAAGCAACCGGTGCTTCGTAGGTGGGCAGTGCTTTTAGCTTGTAGCGGGCGGTTAGCTCTTGCGGGTACCGTTTGGCAAGCTCCGCGCTGGTCACAATCGCCACATCGGTGTATTCAATGGCTGTATCGCGAATAGCCCCGCTGGCGGCTAAGCGGTAGGCGCTGGCCTGGTCTTCAATTTTCGGCCAGAGCACTCCTGGCGTGTCGATCAGCGCCACGCGCCCGTCGATGCGAACTTTCTGCTGACGCTTAGTGACCGCGGGTTCGTTGCCGGTTTTGGCGATTTTTCGCCCTGCTAAACCGTTAATCAGGGTGGACTTTCCTACATTGGGAATGCCCATCACCATTACGCGTACATCGCGGTCAGCGCGCACGGCGCCTGCCAGCTCATGGCAAAGCGTGGGTATCTTCTTGAGTTCCCGGGTATTGGTGGTGGTGATCGCCAGTGCGCGCGTGTCCTCTTGGGCATCAAAAAAAGCCACCCACTCGGCGGTACGCTCGGGGTCGGCAAGGTCGGCCCGGGAGAGAATTTTGAGCACCGGTTTGTGGCGAGTCAGCTCGGCCAGCATCGGGTTAGCGCTGGAGTAGGGCAGGCGCGCATCAAGCACTTCAATTACAACATCAATTTCTGGCAGCGCATCCTTGATCTGGCGGCGGGCCTTGTTCATATGTCCGGGGAACCAGCCGAGCATGAGTCTCTCCTACAAGCACAAAATACAAGCACAAAAAAGCGGGCGACCATTCTAACAGATGGTGCCCGCCTTGCTGGGATTGATAACGGTTTTTGCTATTCGTCGGGGTGAAACTCTAGCGAAACAGAGTTGATGCAGTAACGCAGTCCAGTCGTCTCTGGGGGGCCGTCGGGGAATACGTGGCCAAGGTGGGCATCGCAGTGGGAGCAAACCACCTCGGTACGCTGCATCCCGTGGCTGGTGTCTGTATGCTCTTCCACGCATCGCTTGCCAAGTGGCCTGTCAAAGCTAGGCCAGCCGCAGCCCGCATCAAACTTGTGTTCATTTTCAAACAGCGGCGCGTGGCAGCACACGCAATGGTAGATGCCTTGGGCATCGGTGACCTGATAATCGCCGGTGAATGGCCGCTCGGTTCCCTTTTCTCGCGCTACCCGGTACTGCTCGGGGGTGAGTTGTTTGCGCCACTCGTCGGTGGATTTTTCTATTTTCGCCATGGGGATCTCCTCTCCCTCTGGTTACCGTTAATCAGAGGCTTGCTAAGCAGGCTAGCGTATCACCTACCAGAGTGACAGTAGATAGCCTGCCTAGGTTCAGCATGTGCTAAGGTCAGAAAAATCGCCAGGTTAGGTATTACACGCTAACAGCACCACCGTTGCTGGGTGGAGCGTGGGTACGCTCAATCAACCCATCGGCTTAGCCTTCCCCTGGGCGAGTAATCATGGGATGGCCGTTAGGGCTGCAAAACTGTTTCGATTTCAGAGTGCTTGACACAAAGTGAGGCTCTGAGTAATATACGCGCCACCTCGACGAGGCAATGAAACGTCCCATTCGTCTAGTGGTCTAGGACACCGCCCTTTCACGGCGGTAACAGGGGTTCGAACCCCCTATGGGACGCCACTTACATCGTCAGGTTATCGGAATTGCGGGAATAGCTCAGTGGTAGAGCATCGCCTTGCCAAGGCGAGGGTCGAGAGTTCGAATCTCTTTTCCCGCTCCAAGCAGTCAAATGCTTACAGTGTCCCATTCGTCTAGTGGTCTAGGACACCGCCCTTTCACGGCGGTAACAGGGGTTCGAACCCCCTATGGGACGCCAATCCGATCGCGAGTAGTGCAGATTAAGCGGGAATAGCTCAGTGGTAGAGCATCGCCTTGCCAAGGCGAGGGTCGAGAGTTCGAATCTCTTTTCCCGCTCCAAGCAGTCAAATGCTTACAGCGTCCCATTCGTCTAGTGGTCTAGGACACCGCCCTTTCACGGCGGTAACAGGGGTTCGAACCCCCTATGGGACGCCATCTCGCACATCTCAGTAGTGCTTGTTGTAGATCGTTTGCATCGCGGGAATAGCTCAGTGGTAGAGCATCGCCTTGCCAAGGCGAGGGTCGAGAGTTCGAATCTCTTTTCCCGCTCCAAGCAAACGTACTCTTTTCTCCCCGTGCCATCAGTACATTTCCTCCATTTCTATAACGACGAATCGTACCTAAGTGGCGATATTTTTGCGTGGCTGCTTTTCAAGCGGCTTGAAAAATATATGAATGCCCCGATATCCCTTCATCTAGCTCGTTTTTTGTGCTCCCCATTTGCTGACAGGACATGTTCATGGCCGAACCGGCATTGTCTATCCGTGGCCTCACTAAAGTGTATGGCAACGGCTTTCACGCGTTAAAAGGTATTGATCTCGATGTCCAGCAGGGCGACTTTTTTGCCTTGCTAGGCCCCAATGGGGCGGGTAAATCCACCACATTAGGCGTGGTGTGTTCGCTGGTGCAGAAATCGACAGGCAAGGTGTCAATTTTTGGTATCGATGTTGATAAAGATTTCGCCAAAGCTAAGTATCAGCTTGGCGTGGTGCCCCAGGAGTTCAACTTTAACCAGTTTGAAAAAGTCCTGGATATCGTGCTGGCCCAGGCGGGTTACTACGGTATGACCCGTAAGGAAGCGCTACCCCGCGCCAAGCAGCTGCTTAGTGATCTTGGGCTGTGGGATAAGCGCAACGGCAGTGCACGTATGCTCTCTGGTGGTATGAAGCGTCGTCTGATGATTGCCCGTGCGCTCATGCACCGCCCAAAGCTGCTGATTCTTGATGAGCCAACAGCGGGAGTGGATATCGAACTGCGTCGGAGTATGTGGGAGTACATGCGGCGTATTAACCGCGATGAAGGCACCACCATTATCCTGACCACGCACTACCTCGAAGAGGCCGAAAGCCTATGCCGCAATATTGCCATCATTAACCACGGTGAAATTGTGCGTAACACCAGCGTGCGCGAGTTATTGGCGGAACTGGATACTGAAACCTTCCTGCTCGATTTAGCGACACCGGTTGACCACGCGCCCAGAATTGAAGGGTTTGAGATTCTGCAGATTGAGCCTTCCCAGCTGGCGTTGGTCATTCATAAGGGCCAGGAGCTTAACGATGTATTTAGTGCGTTAAGCGAGCAGGGACTCAAGGTGGTTTCCATGCGTAATCGCGCTAACCGCTTAGAGGAGATGTTTGTTTCCATGGTGGAAGGAAGCCAGCAGGCGATTGACCAGCGCGAGCCGCAGGAGGCGCAGGTATGAATGCAACCCAAACCCTCATTGCGCTGTGGACATTAGTACTTAAGGAGATCAAGCGCTTTACGCGAATTTGGCCACAAACCCTGCTGCCGCCGTCCATCACCATGGCGATGTACTTCATTATTTTTGGTAATTTAATTGGCTCGCGCATCGGTGATATGGACGGGTTCAGCTACATGGACTTCATTGTCCCTGGGTTGATTATGATGTCAGTGATCACCAATAGTTACTCCAACGTGGCCTCAAGCTTCTTTTCCAATAAGTTTCAGCGTTCTATAGAAGAGATGATGGTCTCGCCGATGCCTAACTGGGTCATCTTATCTGGCTTTGTTTTGGGCGGAATGGCTCGAGGGCTGGGCGTGGGCCTTATTGTAACGGTGGTTTCGCTGTTCTTTACCCGCTTAACTATGGAGCATCCGTTGCTCACGGTATTAGTTGTCGTACTGACCTCGGCACTGTTTTCCATCGGTGGTTTTATTAACGCGCTGCTGGCGAATAAGTTTGATGATATTTCTATCGTGCCGACGTTTATTTTGACCCCGTTAACCTACCTGGGCGGCGTGTTTTACTCGATTTCGATGCTGCCCGAGTTTTGGCAGGGCGTTTCAATGCTCAACCCCATCTTGTATATGGTTAACGTCTTCCGCTACGGATTTTTAGGCGTTTCTGATATTCCGGTAGGCTGGGCGTTGGCCGCCATCTTTGCCTTTATCGTTGCGCTGTTTATGGTGGCGCTTACCATGTTAGAGCGTGGCAAAGGCATCCGCAGTTAATCGTTTTACCGTATACCTTAAAGAGTAAACGTAATGGCAGAACGCCCAGACACCCTAGAACACGCGCCGCTTGGGCGTGATTCCGCTTATCCAGAACAGTATGACGCTGGACTTTTATACCCTATTCCCCGGGCAGCGAACCGTGCCCCACTGGGGATTGAGGAAGGCAAGCTACCGTTCGTTGGGGAAGATGAGTGGCACGCCTTTGAAGTTTCCTGGCTGAACGGCCGTGGTAAACCCATCGTAGCCGTTGCTCGCTTTCGTCTACCCGCTGACTCACCCAACTTGATCGAGTCCAAGTCTTGGAAGCTTTATCTCAATAGTCTTAATCAAACTCGCTTTGCGAGCCAAGAAGAAGTGCAAAGCACACTGATTAGCGACTTAGCCGCAGCGGCGGGGGCTTCAGTTGGCGTAGAGTTGTTGGCGGTAGATGACAGCGAGCTTGCCCCCCAGCGATTGCCGGGGGAATGTCTGGATAACCTGGATATTGAAATAAGCGGTTACACCCCTAGCGCGGAGCACTTAGTAGCAAGCGAAGAGGTCGTCGAAGAGACGCTCTATTCCCATCTGCTGAAATCTAACTGCCCTGTGACGGGCCAGCCTGATTGGGGCAGCGTGATGATTCGCTATAAAGGCCCTAAAATTGACCGCGAAGGGTTGCTGCACTACCTGATTGGCTACCGGCAGCACCAGGACTTTCACGAGCACTGCGTCGAGCACATCTTCACCGATTTAATGGAAAAGATTAAACCAGATGAGCTGCTGGTGCTGGCCCGCTACGTGCGGCGTGGCGGGCTAGATATAAGCCCTTGGCGGGCAACGCCAGGGTTAACGCCACCCAGCCCCCTGCGCCTAGCTAGGCAGTAAGCGAGCGGCGCTAACGTAGCGCCCAACGATAAATGAAAAGGGGAGTGATAATGGATGCACTAACGCTACTTCATGAACGCAGTTCCATGGGTAAATTGACTGAGCCTGCCCCCAGTACCGAACAGCTTAGCGCTATTTACCAAGCGGCGCTGCGCGCTCCGGATCATAAAGAGCTGCGCCCCTGGCGCTTTATTGAGTTTATCGGTGAAGGGCGCGAACGCCTGGGCGAGCTGTTTGCAGAAGCGGAGTTTCAAGATGACCCGCATGCCAGCGACGATACGCTCAATGCCGCGCGCAAAAAGCCGCTGCGTGCGCCGATGATAATCGCCGTGATTGCCAAGGTAACGCCTGATGTTCCCAAAGTGCCCAAAATTGAACAGGTGATTTCTGCTGGTTGTGCCGCCCACAGTATTTTGCTAGCTGCCCATGCATTGGGTTTAGGCGCCATGTGGCGCAGCGGTAAATACGCCTTTGACCCTGTGGTGCGCAAAGGCTTAGAGCTTAACGAAGAGGATGAAGTAGTGGCCTTTATCTATTTGGGTAGCTTAGCAGGCCGCCACAAGCCACTAGCGCAGCACAACCAGGCCGACTTTGTTGAGCGTTGGGGTTAGCACTTGTGGAGTTAACACACAGGGATATTCTATGAGCCAGTTACGCCAACCGGGAGTGCCTTACCCACGCTTGCCGCTACCGAAAAGCCAAGAAGACCTTACCGCCTTTCAGCAGTGGCTAGGCGAGGCGATTCCCATGGTAGGCGCGCTTGGCATTCAAAGCATGGCCCAAGAGGAAGGAGGGCTGAGCTGGCAACTGGCGCTTAGCCCCAACCTAAACGATAAAGGCACGGGCTTTGGCGGCGCGCTCACCGCGCAAGCCACGCTACTGGGCTGGTGTTGGGTAACGCTGTGGCTGCGTGCCCAGGGGTGGGCACAAGATGTAGTGGTCGCCGAAGCCCATCAGCGTTTCCTTGCTCCAGTCACCAGCGACTACCGTATTATTTGCTCCCCCAGCGACCCCCAAGGCGCAGAACAACTAGCGGATAAGTTAAATACACGGGGCAAGGGCAGCATTGCACTGACCCAGAAGCTCTACTGCGGCAACACGCTCTGCCTAGAAGCCAACGGGCGCTACGCCGTACTGCCCGTTGGTTAAATCTTTAAAAGGCTTGCTATTTTAGGGTTTGGGCAATAGAATGTGCGCCGTTCTGTTGGGAAAGGCAACGCCCTAACAACCGAGCAAAAAGTGGAGAGGTGTCCGAGTGGTCGAAGGAGCACGCCTGGAAAGTGTGTAAGTCGAAAGGCTTCGAGGGTTCGAATCCCTCCCTCTCCGCCACAGAATATAGAAAAAGCCCGCTGAGCAATCAGCGGGCTTTTTTGTTTTTTGAGTTTGGGCATTCCCTCTCTCTGTCCCCTCAGTGAAATACCTTTTGGCGTTATCTGTGCGAGTAACTCTGCTTACCCCCCATTCTCCACGATGGCCACGAATCCCATGTTTGGTGCGTTGTCACCCATGTGAGTCACAGCTTGCACGGGTTACGCTGCAATGATCGCCTTGGCCGACTGTAATAACGTCTATGTCTCTTGTGAGCGGGTGTTTAACCCGGCACTAGAAGGGCGACCGGTGGGAGTGCTTTCAAATAACGATGGGCAAAGGCGCTTGTAATGGCTGGGCGCTGCGCAGTGAGAGATGCATGCCACGATACACGCTTCAGTTGAATGCGCTGTTGATGTTAGTGAGGGCTGTCTTAGGAATGTAATACATTAAAATAACCAACTTGGCCATTTCTGTGCTGTGGCTGCATTGTGCCAAATCAAAGCGCAGCAGTAAGCTCCAAATCCAGGCCTGCATAGTCCGCAGGTCAAATAACAATTACTAAAAAAGTCAGGAGAAACGCAATGTTCAAGAAAACCGCTATTGCCGCGTCTGTCATGATGATGTCGATTACGACGGCTCAAGCTGAAACTACCTATCGCATTGGCATTACCCAAAACAACGTCGGTGTCGATAGCTACCAAACGACGTATGAGCGTGCATTTGAAGCGGCGGCAGCGCGTGAGGAAAATGTGGATATCGTGGTGCTAGACGCGGGTGGTGATGTGGCCCGCCAAATCGGCCAAATGCAAGACCTCATTCAACAGCGTGTCGACGCCATCATTATTTGGCCAACCAACGGCCAAGCGGTCATTCCTGCTATCCGCCAAGCTCATAGTGCTGGCATTCCTGTCATCGTGACCAACTCTAAAATCGCTGAAGCAGGCATGGAGTTTATTGCTGCTTTCTCTGGGCCGGACAACGTTCAGCAGGGCATTTCCTCTGCTGAAATGATGTGCGATGCCTTGGGAGGCGAGGGTCAAATTGTTCAGATTTCCGGCCAGCCGGGGTACACCACGGCCATGGAACGTGCAGGTGGGTTTGAAGGTCGCCTAGCTGAAGCTTGCCCAGGTGTCGAACTGTTGGAAACACAGCCCGGTAACTGGAACCGTGAGCGCGCCCAGCGGGTAATGGAAGATTTCCTAACGAAATATGACCATATCGACGGTGTGTATTCGGGCGACGACAACATGGGTGTAGGCGCTTTAAATGCCGCTAAAGGCGCGGGGCGTGCAGACGACATTATCTTTATTGGAGCTACGAACTTCGCTGTTGGCTACGACGCGATTGCACGCGGTGAATATTATGGCTCTATCTACCAATCCCCGGTGGATGATGCAGAAGCAGCGCTACAAACCGCACTGGATGTGTTAGCGGGCGAAGATCTTCCGAAAATGAATTTCTTTGATACACCGAAAATCACCGCAGAAAACCTTGAAGAGTTTGATCGCCCGGTTTTCTGAGCATAGGGCGCATTACCCAGTATTGATGATGTGAAGACAACTCAATACCGATGGGGTGCGCACCTGAATGCAGGCTTCCTGCGCTGGGAGGTGCCGCTAGTGTGACGATAAACATCGTGCATCGTCATCTTCATAGGTGCCTCCCTAGGTGATTTTTTACAGGTGAATAGCATGGCTTCCACAGAACAAACAAAGGTTGGAGTGCCGTCAGGAAAGCTTAGCAAAGCAGGTGTGCTGAGTTTTTTATCGGCTCAGGGCATTCTCATTTTTTTCCTGATCGGCATGTTCGTTTTTTCGTTTTTTTCTGAGCAGTTCCTCTCTCAGTCAAACATTATGACCGTTGTCCGCCAGGCATCCATTATTGGCATTATCGCGGTGGGGGTCACCGTAGTCATTATTGGTGGCAACTTAGACCTTTCCGTCGGCTCAATGTTGTCGTTCTCCACCGTTCTGGTGGTTGATCTACATGACAAAATTGGCCCCACTAATGCCATTCTGCTGATGTTCGCGCTGACCTTGATGATTGGTGCTGTCAACGGGTTTTTGATTGGTTTTCTACGACTCAACTCGCTGATTGTGACGCTGGCCATGCTGTCAGCCATACAAGGGTTTGTGCTGATTTATAGCGGCGGCCAGAACGTCGATATTGCCAATCAAGAGAATACCTGGTTTGCCTTCTTCGGCCGTGGGTTTGTGGGGGGGATTGCGGTGCCGGTTCTGATGTTTGGTCTGCTGGCTATCGTGATTCAAGTAGTGATGTCCTACACCGGATATGGGCGACGTATCTTTGCCGTCGGCGGTAATCCAATGGCGGCCGTGTATTCGGGTATTCGTAAAAACTGGTGTGTGTTCAGCACTTATCTAATTTCTGCTTTCTGTGTGGCATGTGCCGCCCTGGTGCTTGGCTCGCGGGTCATGGGTTCGCAAAACAACGTAGGGCAAGGGTACGAGCTACTGGTGTTGGCCGGCATTATCCTTGGCGGCACAAGCTTGCTAGGCGGTGCAGGCAGTATCTGGAAAACGGTGATTGGCGTGTTGATCCTCGGCTTTATCCAAAATGGCCTTTTGTTGATGGGCTACCCCTATTACATCCAGTGGATCGTGACCTGGGTAATTATCATTCTGGCCGTATGGCTGGATCTCGCTAACAAACGTAAGCGCTTGTTTACGAGCCACTCATAACGCGGAGGAATGCAAGATGACATCGATTAAAGGGTTCTTCCGCGGTAGAGCGAAAATACAGCCGATCTGGGTATTCGTTATCGCTCTGTTTATCTTCTTTAGCGTCATGTCGGAGTACTTCCTGTCATTTGGGAATATCAGCAACATTCTGGTGCAGACCTCAACGATAGGCCTGATTGCCCTGGGCATGACCTTTGTGATGATTAACGGCAACATCGATTTGTCGGTGGGCGCGATACTGGGACTGTCAGCTTCTTTAGCAGTAGGCTTGCAGGAAATTAGCATGACGCTGGCCATTATCGCCGCGTTAGTCTCAGGTATTTTGCTGGGTGCCCTCAATGGCTTTGTTGTTTGGAAAACCGGTGTTAACGCGTTCATCGTAACGCTAGGGGCCATGCTGGGGGTGCGTGGCTTGATCTTTCTATACACCGGTGAGCAGTCTTTCTTCGCCATGAACTTTGCGTTCGCCGACTTCGGCACGAGTACGATCGGGCCGGTTCCTGTCTTGGCCATTATCTTTCTGATTTGTGCGCTGATCATGCATCTAGTGTTGACGCGTACCAGCCATGGCCGCAACACCTTTGCCGTAGGTGGCAACCCAGAAGCATCGATTGATGCCGGCATCCGCCTAGGCCGACACATGATGATCAACTTCATCATCGTAGGGTTTTTCGCGGCACTCGCGGGTGTGCTGCTTGCCAGCCAAATGGGGGCCGCCACGCCTAATCTAGGCCGAGACTACGAGCTTTGGGTGATCACAGCGGTAGTGCTGGGCGGCACGAAGTTAACCGGTGGCTACGGCAGCATCGTCGGCACGCTAGGCGGCGTACTGGCCATCGGTATTCTGCGCAACGGCATGAATTTGATGCAGGTACCCGCTTTTTACGTACTCGTTATTCTCGGCGCGATTCTCATCTCTGTGCTGATCATTGATAAGAAGCTTAATGCACCCTCGGCCAAGGAGGTGCGGATATGAACGCCTCTTCAACGCAATCACGTCAGTCAATCGACGCAGCACCCATCCTGGAACTTAAAGGCATCACCAAGCGATTCCCCGGTGTGGTAGCGCTCAACAACGTTGATTTTGACGTTCGCCCCGGTGAGGTGCACGCCTTGCTGGGTGAGAACGGGGCTGGCAAGTCGACCCTGATGAAAGTGCTAGCCGGTAAACACCAGGCCAATGACGGCAAGATTATTCTAGGCGGCCAGGAGATGGCGTTTGAAAATCCCAAGCACGCCAAACGCGCCGGGGTTGTACTGATTCATCAAGAGCAGTCGCTGGTGTCTGAAATGACGGTTGCTGAAAACATCTTTCTCGGCAGTTTGCCAAGAAAGCCGTTCAACCGCGTTGACTGGCGAAAGCTGCGCGAAGATACCAATAAGATTCTTGAGCGGCTCAAGTGCGGTTTTCAGCATGACGATGTCGTGGGCTCGTTGTCGATTGCCAAAAAACAGATGGTGGAAATTGGCAGGGCGCTTGCCTTTACGCCGCAGGTTGTTGTGTTTGACGAGCCGACGGCGTCGCTCACCGACCACGAAAAGCCGGTGCTCTACGACGTAATTAACTCGCTGTGTGAGCAGGGCGTGGGCATTGTGTACATCTCCCACCGTATGGATGAGATTTTCCACCTGTCGCACCGCATTTCAGTGCTGCGAGACGGTGAGTACACCGGCACGGTCAATACCGCCGATACCAACGAAGATGAAATCACGCGGATGATGATCGGCCGCAGCCTAACGCTTGATCATGCCAGCAAGCCCACTGATTTCGGCGACAACATGCTGGAAGTTCGCAACCTGTCAGTGAAGCGAGTCTTTGAAGATGTCAGCTTTAACGTTCGCAAGGGCGAGATTGTTGGCATGTATGGTTTGGTCGGCGCAGGGCGTTCAGAGGTGGCCGAAACCATCTTTGGCTTACGCACGCCATCGAAGGGTGACGTACTGCTGGATGGCGAGGTGGTGAGTTTTCGTAACTCCCACGATGCGGTGGTAAGCGGCGTCGCGTTAGTACCGGAAGACCGCAAAGACCAGGGCCTGATTCTGGGCATGAACTGTCGTGACAATATGACATTGGCAAGCCTCTCCAGCGTGTCGTCATTAGGCTTTATGACCAGTGCGAAAGAGCGTGAAGTCTACGACAAGTATCATCAAGCCATGAAAATCAAAACCCCCAGCTGGCGCCAAAAGGTTGGCAATTTAAGCGGTGGTAATCAGCAGAAGATCGTCATCGGCAAGTGGCTGCATACCCAGCCTAAATTGCTCATCCTCGATGAGCCAACGCGGGGGATTGATGTCGGTTCTAAATCTGAAATCCACACCCTCGTCAAAGACTTAGCCAAATCCGGCTACGCCGTGTTGGTGATCTCTTCAGAGATGCCCGAAGTGCTGGGTCTGAGTAACCGCATTATCGCGATGTACGACGGCCGCGTCACCGCAGAGTTTGATGGTGACAACGTCAGTGAGGACGCGCTGGTGCAAGCCATTACCGGTATGGGAAAGCAGGCGCAGGCGAGCTAGCTCCCCTGCTGCGATTAGTGTGCTGGCGAGCAGTTAGAGGCTAGCGAGCACACAGCTCCCTTCACGCGACTAAGGAATGTTTTATGCAACCTTTTGTTTATGATGGCCTGCCATCCCGGGTGGTATTTGGCCAAGGTACCCTGGCTCAGCTGAGAGAAGAGCTTGAACATCTCGGCTGTTCACGCGCCCTGGTGTTAGCCACGCCTCAGCAGCACGAGCAGGCAAGCCGCGTACTAGAACTGCTAGGTGATAAGGGCGTGGGCGTTTACGCGGATGCCGTGATGCATACGCCGGTCGAGGTGACCAAACATGCCTTACAGGTAGTCAAAGAGCTCAACGTAGACTGCACGGTGGCCATTGGTGGCGGCTCTACCATCGGCTTGGGTAAAGCCATTGCCTTGCGTACTGGCTTGCCTCAGATCGCGATACCCACCACCTACGCAGGCTCGGAAATGACGCCGATCCTGGGTGAAACGAGCGACGGCATCAAAACCACCCAGCGCACGCTGGACGTACTGCCGGAAACGGTCATTTACGACGTTGACCTGACCTTAACGCTGCCTGCGGTGATGTCAGGCACCAGCGGGATTAACGCGATTGCCCATGCCGTAGAGGCGCTTTATGCCCGCGACTGCAATCCGGTGATTGCGCTGATGGCAGAAGAGGGGATTGCGGCGCTGGCGCGAAGCCTACCGGTCATTGCCAACGACCCCGCCCATGTTGAAGCGCGCTCTGATGCGCTCTACGGCGCTTGGCTGTGCGGCACTTGCCTGGGCTCGGTGGGCATGTCGCTGCATCACAAGCTGTGCCATACCCTCGGCGGCTCTTTTAACCTTCCCCATGCGGAGACGCACACCATTGTGCTGCCTTATGCGCTGGCCTATAACGCGCTAGCGGTGCCGGAAGCGATGGCGCGCATTGGGCGCGCGCTGGGCTGTGACGATGCGGCGGCTGGCCTTTACGACTTAGGGCGTGCCGTGGGTGCCCCAAGCGCACTCTCCGAACTAGGCTTTAGCGTAGACGACGTGGCGCGGGCTACGGAGATTGCGACCCGCAACCCTTACTGGAACCCACGCGAAGTGGAGGCCAAAGGTATCCACCGTTTGCTCAGCGATGCCCAGTCGGGGAAACGGCCCCAGGCGGAGAGTGGAGGTGGCCAATGAGCACGCTGTTTGTTAACGCCACGATTGTCACCATGGACCCGCAGTTGGGCGAACTGAGCGATGGTCAGGTACTGATCGAGGGTGATCGTATCGTCGCCGTGGGGCATGACCTGACCGATCACCCCAAGGCAAACGCAGCCGAGGTGATCGACTGTGGCGGCGGTATCCTGATTCCCGGGTTGGTGAACGCCCATATGCATACCTGGCAGACCGGCCTGCGCGGCGTTGCCGCCAACTGGACGCTGCTGGAGTATTTTCGCCATGTTCACCGTGGCCTGGCGGCGCTGTTTACGTCCGAGGATATCTACATTGCCACCCGGATGGGCGCGATTAACCAGTTGAATTGCGGTACCACCACATTAGGTGATTGGTGCCATAACAACCCGACCCCCGAACACACCGATGCCGCGGTGAAAGGGCTAAAGGAATCAGGCATTCGCGCGCTGTTTCTGCATGGCTCGCCTAAGCCCGACCCCCAACCAGGCCAGCCGCACTTTAGTGAAATTCCCCATCCCCGCCATGAGATAGAGCGCTTGCTGAATGGTGAGCTGGCAAACCCAGAAGGGCTCGTCACCTTAGGCATGGCTATTCTCGGCCCTCACTACTCAACCTTAGAGGTGACGCTGCAGGATTTTGCTTTGGCCAAAGAGTTTGGCCTGGTCGCCTCAATGCACCAGGGCGGCGGTGAAGCCGTGGCCCCCGGTGCCTGGGACGAGGTGGAAGCGCGTGGCCTGTTAGGCCCCGATATCAACATTGTGCATGGCCAAAGTTTGGACGAGGGCCAAATGTCCCGGTTCTGCGCCAGCGGCGTGACGTTCTCCATTGCCCCTGAAAACGAGATGACCCAGGGCCACGGTTTCCCGGTGACTGGGCTTGTTCGCCAAAACGGCGGCGTGGTGTCGTTGGGCGTGGATCTTGAATCGGTGCTCTCTGGAGATATGTTCAGCGTCGCCCGGGCAGCCCTGGGTATGCAGCGCGCGCTTGATAACGACGCCTCGCGCCATGAAGAGGGCAAGATCCCCGATACCTCCACCATTACCACTAGGGAAGCGCTGGGCTGGATTACCCTCGATGGGGCAAAAGCGCTGGGTCTTGATGACCGTATTGGCAGCCTCACGCCGGGTAAGCAGGCCGACTTAGTGCTGCTGGATAGCAACCAGCTCAACATGCAGCCGGTGAACGACCCTATCTCCACAGTGGTCATGCAAACCAGCCTTGCCAACGTCGATAGCGTGATGGTGGCCGGGCAGTTCAAAAAACGTGGTGGCCGTCTGCTCATGGAGACTCAGCAAGGTATCGCTGAGCTAGCCAAATCCGGCCACCGCATTCACGCCGAACTGCTGGCGCGTGAAGCGCAATCAACACAGGAGGTCACCCAATGATAACCGCTTCTACAACGTCCTCAACGACCCCAAAGGTGGCGTGGGTAGGCTTGGGTAAACTGGGTTTGCCGATGGCTGCTCGGATCATTCAATCCGGCACTCCTGTTCAAGGGTTTGACCTGTCGGCGGAGCGCCTTGCTCTCGCTGCAGAGATCGGGGTGACGCCTCATCAAACGCTGGCAGATGCTGTGGCCGGTTGCGACTTGGTGTTTGTGTCCATCCCCGATGACCGAGCATTGATCAGTCTATGCCTTGAGGCTGGCGAGCTGATTCGCCACATGATGCCCGGCAGTACCTTGATTGAGACAAGCACGGTGAGTGTGGAAGCCTCTGCGCGAGTGGCCGAGGCGGCAACGGCTCACGGTGTGGTCTATCTGCGCAGCCCGGTATCCGGTAACCCCGTCGCGGCAGAGGCGGGCACGCTGTCTGCGATGGTCTCCGGCCCACGGGAAGCATTGGAAACGGCCAAACCCGTATTTGCAGCGTTTACCAAAGCGCAGTACTGGTTGGGCGACGAAGAGCAGGCCCGGGTGGCCAAACTGGCCATCAACCTAATGATTGCCGTCAGTGCCGGGATGATGAGTGAAGCGCTGACGCTGGCGCGTAAAGGCAATATTGAGTGGGACGCTATGTTAGAGCTGATCTCTGACAGCGCGGTGGGCTCCCCCATGGTGAAGTACAAGGTGCCGCCCCTGTTAGCGCGGGATTTTACCTCGACGTTTTCCGCCGCGCAGATGGCCAAAGATCTTGATCTTATTCTTGATTGCGCCCACGGCACTGGGGTCTCGACCCCGCTAGCGGCGCAAATGCGCGAAGCCTATACCGCCCTTATCGCCACCGGGCATGGTAACGATGACTATATCGCCACCGTGCATCATACCGAGCGCCTGTCAGGGTTGGGTGAACCTTCGCCAGCCACGCAGGGAGGGCACACACATGCGTAATCTCACCACCGACAATATTACCGCCGCCGTAATTGATGAGTTTTCAAGCTGTGAAGATGAACGGCTGAAAACGCTGCTCAATGGCTTGGTAAACCACCTGCATGCTTATCTGCGCGAGGTGAAGCCCACCGAAAAAGAGTGGACTCAAGCAATTGAGTTTCTCACCCGTGCAGGGCAAATGTGCGACGACGAGCGCCAGGAGTTTATTCTGCTGTCTGACACCTTGGGCGTCACTATGCTGGTGGATGCAATTAACCACGCCAGCAGCGACCCTAAGATTACCGAAAGCACCGTGTTGGGGCCTTTTTACGTTGCCGACCCTCCCCAAGCCAACCAGGGCGATGCCATTAACTGGGGCGTTGAAGGCGAGCCTCTGTTCATCGAAGGTTACGTACACGACGCCCATGGCAAGCCTTTGGCGAATGTCGTCATCGACGTTTGGCAATCGGACAGCGAAGGCTTTTATGACGTCCAGAAGCCTGAGCTTGAAAGCTCGACCCTGCGCGCACGCTTTCATACCGACAGCCAGGGCCGCTACGCCTTCTGGACGGTGACGCCGTCCCCTTATCCCATCCCGACCGATGGGCCGGTGGGCAAAATGCTCGAAATCACCGGACGTCATCCATATCGTCCCGCCCATGTGCATTTCATGCTGATGGCACCGGGCTACGAAACCCTGGTGACTCAAATCTTCGCGGAAGATGACCCCTATCTCGACTCTGACGCGGTATTTGGCGTGAAAGATTCCCTGGTGAAAGAGTTCATTTACATGCCAGCGGGAAAAGCGCCAGACGGTCGGCAGATGGACACCCCATACCGCTATTTTCAATACGACTTCGGCTTAAAGACGGCCTGAACGACTCACCCTGAACGCCTGGCTCCTACTGAGCGGGTTAAACCGAAAGAGGCAACACCATGACAACGATTAACCAAGCAGCGATGGCCACCCTATTCACAGAAGCGCGTACCCATAACGTTTGGCAGGACCGAGAGGTGAGCGAGGAAACGCTGCGCGAACTGTATAACCTGATGCATTTCGGCCCCACCTCAATGAACTGCCAGCCATCACGGATTATTTTCCTGACCACTGACGAAGCCAAGGAGCGCCTGAAGCCAGCGCTTTTGCCAGGCAACCAGGAAAAAACCATGAAAGCCCCGGTGGTGGCAGTGATTGGTTTTGATACGGAGTTTTACGAGCACCTGCCGCGCATGTTTGCCCATAACAAAGACGCTAAATCGCTGTTTGAAGGCAAGCCGGACTTCATTCACTCTACGGCGTTCCGCAATAGCTCAATTCAAGGCGGCTATTTGATTTTAGCGGCCCGTGCGCTTGGCTTGGATGCAGGCCCTATGTCGGGCTTCAATAACGCTGCGGTGGATGAAGAGTTCTTCCCAGAGGGTAAAGTGAAGAGCAACTTCCTGTGCAATTTAGGCTATGGCGATGCCAGCGCCCTGTTCCCGCGTGGCGACCGCTTTGCCTTCGATGAAGTGTGCACCGTACTGTAAGCACACTTACACACGCATACTGGTTGACCTACCGAAAAAGGGCCGTGCCTGTCATGGCCCTTTTTTCTGCGTGGGTGGCCCGGCGTTAAGGCGCAATCTAAAAGGGGTGTTCTGATGGCGTTTGATTGGGTGTTTGTGGCACTGATGATAGTGGCCGTGTTACTGACGGGGATTTCCAAATCAGGGTTTGCGGGTGGGGTGGGGGTGGTCGCGGTACCGCTGATCTCCCTAAAGGCGAGCCCGACCTTTGCAGTGGCGGTGATGCTACCGCTGCTGATTGTGATGGACGTGTTTAGCCTAAAAGCGTGGTGGCGACAGCGGGTGGACCGCTTGTTGTGGCTGATGTTTCCGCCTGCGATATTGGGCGTTGCGGTGGGCTACTTTACCTATGGCTGGTTTGATGAAGCGCTGCTGACATTGCTGCTGGGGATTTTTTCCGTACTGTTTGGTCTGTGGGGCCTGCTTAAACCGCTGCGCGGCCGACTGCTGCCCACGTGGGTGGGGCGTCTGTGTGGAGGAATCGCCGGGTTTACCAGTTTTATTGCTCATGCGGGCGGCCCACCGCTGAACTTTTACTTGCTGCAGTGCCAACTCACTAAGCAGCAGTTTTTAGGCACGGCGGTGGTGTTTCTTGCGATCACCAACGTGGTAAAGCTGGTGCCCTATACGCTGCTTGGCTTGGTGACGTTCGATAATCTCACCATCGCACTGTTGCTGTTGCTGATGCCGGTGGCATGGCTGGGTATTCGGTTAGGGCTGATCATTCAGCGGCGGATGGATGGCGAGCTGTTTTTCAGGGTGATTCTTTGCCTACTCATTTTGTTAGGTATCCGGTTGATCATCGATGGAGTAAGTTAAAGCCACCATAAAAAAAGAGGCGAGTGGGCTGACCATGTTTGACGATACGCATCCAGAAGGGCCTTACGATACGCTTTCACAAACGCCCTTATCTAAAATATCGAACACAGAGTTAGCTCGTTTCATTGAGTTCATAGAAAAATTCGAAAACGAGACCGAATCAACACTCTCGATGTCGTTGGGGTATCGTGAGATGCGGATGTTGCTGCACGTGATGCGCAATCATCTGGCTGGCCGATTAACCACGCCCACCTCGCTGGCGGATGCCTCAGGGCTGACCTACGGCACCGCCAAGCGCGGGATTGAAAGCATTATGCAGCGCGGCCTTCTGATTTCGCGCCCACGCACAAAGACCGGAAAAACCGTCTCATTGCACCCCTCCCCACAGATGATAGATGAGTGGGAAAGCTACGCGGAACGCATCAAGGGCCTGCTGGGCCCGCTGTTTGGGATCGACCCCGCCTCAGAGTCTGGCAGCAAGATATTTTTAGGCACGTCAGCGTCTCAGCAGGTGATCTCGACGCCCGCTGTGCTCTCCGCGCGGCTGGAGCTGAAAGGGGGCTTACGTGTGCTGGCGCATGCGGACCCTACGTTCATGGCCATGCATAATTTAAAACGCCAGCTAGAGTCTATTTTCGGCCTGGAAATTCGCAATAAAGCGCGCTCCATTGATAACTTACTGGATGATATTCTCGACAATGCTCGCTTGGCGAAATCCCGCTACGATATTGTGGCCTGCGACTTGCCCTGGTTTGGTGACTTGGTTTCGCAAGGCGTTTTGATGCCGCTAGATGCGCTCATCCAGCGCGATGGCTACGATCTTTCTGACTTCCACCCGATGGCGATCCAAAGCGCCGGCTATGGGGGCTGTCAGTACGGTATACCCGTACAAACCACCCCTGAACTGCTCTGTTATCGCAAGGATATTTTGGCGGCTGCGCAGTTAACGCCCCCCAGCACCACCGAGGCCTTGGTAAAAGTTGCACGACAGTTGCACGACCCCGCGAAGGGGCGATACGGCATCGCTTGGAACGCCGCCCGTGGCACGCCGCTGGGGCATACGTTTAGCTTCCTGATGGCTAAATTTGGGCAGCCCATTGTCGATCTACCGCTGCATGCAGGCGGCTTCGATTTTCAAAACGCCAGCGGTGAGCAGCTGCGGCCGATGTTTCAATCGGACGCCGCTTACCGAGCCTGCGAGTATATGCTGGATATTCTCAAATACTCTCCGCCGAATATTCTCAATATGTCTTGGTACGAGCGGGCGCAGTCCTATGCCTCGGGTGAGTCGTGCATGGCTTACTGCTACACGCTGTTGGCACCCTTGATTGAGTTCGATAAGCGATCACCGACATACGGCAATACGGGCTATTTATCCCACCCGGTGGGCAATCACGGTAGGGCGATTACGCCCATTGGTGGGTATGCGCTGGCGATACCTGCCAACCTATCTAAAGAGCGGGTGGAGGCCGTGTGGACGGCGCTAAAACACCTTACATCGCCCAATATGTCTAAGCTCTACATCATGAACGGTAGCTTGGTCACACCGCGTTTTAGCGTTAGCCAAGACCCGGAAGTGTCCGCGCTGTCGCCGTTGATTAAGATTGTCGATGATATGGCGAAGCAGGATGTTTTGCAGGCGTGGCCACGCCCGCCGGTTCCTGGCATTACCGAGCTTATCAGCATCGCAGGTAATGAGATTTTCGAGGTGCTAGACGGGCGGCGCTCGATAAAGAAAGCGCTCTCTATCGCCCAAGAGCGCGCTGATAACGTTATGCGGGAAAAGGGGCATTATTGAGCAGGGCCATTACGGAGCAGATAAAAAGGAGTAGCCCCCATCCCTGAGAGGCAGGCATGGGGGCGGTGGCTTCTTTGCTGGAGGCTTACTGCATGATCATACCGCCATCGATCATCAGCAGCTGGCCTGTCATATAATCAGACTCTTGGCTGGCAAGGAACGACGCGGTGCCGACCACATCTTCTGGATAAGAGTAACGCTTCATCAGAATCATTTTTTCAGCCAGTTCATCCATTGACTGGCCCTGCTTTTCGAATTTGCCGATGCTGACTAAGTCTTTATCCAGCTGTTCCCAAAGCTCGGTGCGCACCACGCCTGGGGCATAGCCGTTAACGGTAATGTTATGATCAACCAGTGCTTTTGCACCGCCGTTAATCATCGCCAGCACGGCATGCTTGCTGCAGGAGTAGGGCACCACATCGTCAAATGCCTGACGGGAAAGAATCGAGCCCACGTTAATGATTTTATAAGGCCCGCTTTCTTTGCCCTGGCTAATCATCTGTTTAGCGGCTTCCTGCATACCGAGCAAGCAACCCAGCGCATTGACATCCATAATTTGATGCCAATTTTCTTCAGTGATATCCAGAAACATTAATGGCTTATTGATACCGGCATTGTTCACCATCACGTTTAAACTACCAAACGCTTCTACTGTGGCGTTAACGGCTGCCTGCACTTCTGCCCGGTTAGTCACATTCAACTTAATGGCAATGGCATCGCCACCTTTTGATTTGATGCGCTGAGCGACCTCTTCGCACCCCTCGATGTTGAGATCCGCCACGCAGACCTTTGCCCCTTGCGCGGCATAATGCTCAGCGACAGCCGCCCCCATGCCACGCGCAGCGCCAGTAATGAGACAGTGTTTACCTTTCAGTCGAGTGTTATCCATGAGGTCACCTTGTAAGTTTTGTTGTGGGTCAGTATGCGCTGCCACCTTTGCCACATCGTGGTGGTGGGGTGCCGGTAGCCCGCGCTAACAAGGACGTGCGTTGTTAAATCGGCGTTGCGAATAACAGAGGTGCAACCTTGTGATAGGCATTCTCAGGCGGTCTTGTCGCTAAGGACAGAGCGCCTTGTTGTTAATATGGCCAGATTGGACTTTTTTTCATTCCTCGCATTATGAAAAGCGAAAGTGGCAGTGCTTTAATCGCCTCAGAGTGATAGGGAGTGCAGCCGTTAATAACGAATGTAAGTGTTGTAAAACGCTATTAGTGCGTTTTTTTAATGTTAGGTGTTAGCCGTATTGCATCTAACGCTTATTCCTATTGTTAGTGCTTATTATAAAAATAAAGCGAGGTACTTATGTCTCAGCCATGCATTATCTGTGTTGCCATAACGGGTAGCCTGCCGCGTAAGGAGAATAATCCTGCGGTACCGATTACCGTTAATGAGCAAATAGAGAGCACCCAGGCAGCCTTTGAAGCCGGGGCCAGTATTGCGCACTGCCATGTGCGTAACGACGACCAAACACCTTCCTCTGACCCAGAAAAATTTGGTCGCCTGATGGAAGGACTCAAGAAACACTGCCCGGGCATGATTATCCAGCTTTCTACCGGCGGCCGATCCGGAGCAGGCGAAGCTCGCGGTGGCATGCTGCCACTGAAACCGGATATGGCTAGCCTCTCGGTAGGTTCTAACAACTTTCCCAACCGGGTTTACGAGAACCCTCCCCAGCTGGTGGAGTGGCTGGCAGGCGAAATGCTCAAGTATAACGTGAAGCCTGAAATTGAGGCGTTTGATCTCTCGCACATCCATCAGGCAGTCGCTCTCTCAAAGCAGGGCAAGTTAAAAGCGCCGTTATACGTTCAGTTCGTTATGGGGGTGAAAAACTCAATGCCCGCCGACAAACACAGCTTTGACTTCTTTATTGAAACGCTCAAACGACTAGCCCCCGACGCCCAATGGTGTGGCGCAGGTATAGGAGCCAATCAATACCGGCTCAACGAATGGTCAATTGCTGCTGGTGGGCATACCCGTACTGGTCTTGAGGATAACGTTCGTACTGACCGTGATACGCTAGCGACCTCGAATGCAGCACTGGTAAAACGGGCCGTTGAATTGTGTGAAAAGTATCAGCGTCCAGTGGCTACCTGGAAGCAAGCGCGAGAAATATTGGGGCTTCGAATTGTCTGAAGTAAAGGAGTCAGCCCATTTTAAAGCGAAAGTTTTTCTGGTGAACTTAAGGTATGCATACATGTGAGCATGTGCGGTCACCAGAACTCGACGCCCTGATTTCTCAACAACAGCGCATCGGACTCCATTCTCAAATCTGCGTGTGCGCCAGGTCATGGATGTATGGATGGATGATGACGACCGATCTTTTTTAAAAGGTCGAATTGGCCAATGCAACCCAGGAGCCAGGTAACGGCTACTTAATCTGTTTTGATACTTATACGCTGTCATATAAGTCACTGTGCACCTTCGCGAAAGCTAGAACGGAAGCTTACTGACAGGAGTGCGTTGAGGCGCTGGTGCAAGCCACATTAATTTACCGCTGAACCATTATTCCAAGCGCCACGTTTGCATGAACTGGCCTTGGCTCCTATCTTAGTTATAAGGAACCTAGCATTGTCGAGCAACATGATGGCGATGTTTTAGTTGTTATCTCAATATGAGCTAACTAATGGAGAAATGAAATGTTGAAATTTTTGGCGAGTACAGTAGGTATAATTTTCATGATTGGCCTACTAGTGGTCATTGGTCTTTTAATGCTTATTTTTTGAAAAAGCTACAGCTTACCATTCTTGTAGGCTTTGCCTTTCTAAGGAGGGGTAAAGCCTTTTGGTGAGTATTACATTAAAAATGGTGCCGGTTAGTGCTTGATGATGGGCCTTTGATCCTGTAACCATTTTTCGAACATGTCGGGCAAAAGCGGCTTAGCTATAAGGTACCCCTGGCGGTTTTCGTCGGTGAGTGATATGGCTGCGATCGGCAAACCGAAAAGCTGGCTAGCCATTCGCGTAATCCGATCAAAACCTTCACTTGGCGAGGTATCCAGCAAGTTTAGCTGGCGGAGCGCGAACAGGCGGTTCTGTTCATGAGCATTCATTAATCTAGCGGTACTCAAAAGGGGGATTGGCTCTTGAATAACAAAGATACCACTCCTTAAAAAAATACATTATTGAATATAGTGAGCTTTCGGGGGCTATTTTTAGGTTAATCAGAGGAGTCGCTGAAGGATAAGTATGAATGTTAATGCGCTGTTTAGCTTACTGGGTGTTAACTAATTAAAGCTATCGAGCGCATAACGTTTTATATATCAAGACGCTTCAGGTTTATATGCCCCTAGCAACGGGTTAGCTGGGGGCGCTGTATCCTAATGGTGTTTGCTCTAAAACGGCAGTCCGCCGCTGAAGCCAATGCCTGCGACAGCGATTACAACAATGATAACGACGATTACGGTAGTGGAGGGCATGCTCTCTTCCTTTGAGAATGGGGGTCTATTTAGCCTAGCTGGCATCTCTCTTTTTCGCACGCTGGAAGACGGTGGAATAAGCCGCTGGGCGACCAGACGTCAGTTAGCTGACTCACCACATTGGCAATCGTGACCACAGTCGCCAGAACCATCGGCGTGGCCGGTCGCGCAAGATTGACAGCAGTAACGCTGCCCATCTTTTTCGATAGAGTGGTTATCGACGGAGCATTTGCACTTGGGGCATGCGCACTTCTGTTGAGACATATGCTGCTGTGACATAGTGGATCTCCTGTGTTTGCACCTTCAGTGTAGGTCGACTCCCCAATGTTATGTAATTGCGTAAATGAGGCTTTGTATTAGTGATGGGCTCGCGCTTCACGGGCTTGAATAAAATAGTCACGCAGGCGAGTGAGTTGCTGCTCATCCCAATCGGGTGGTTCGGAAAGTGCCGCCCAAGCATCAATGTAGTGTTCAGCCGCTATTTCATGACCATAGCCAGTTGGGGCGCTGCCGGTGGTTAAATCAGCCAGCAGCTGCAACATGGTAACCACCGGATACCAGCGCAGCTGGGGAGAAACATCCGGGCCGCGTGGGGCGCGCAGCCACTCCGGTTCACGCCAGAAAGCTTCCGGCTCAAAAAACGTAATGGGGTCGCTGGCATATTGCAGATAGGCGATGCGGAAATCCCCCCATTCAGCCGGCGCAGTTTGAAGCCCTTGGGTTTGATTCATAAAGCGGACGACCGAACCTCCGCGAAAGGTGGGCAGCCATGCAGGGCTACCTGGGTCGCGGTCAGCAGTCACTGAGCGCCAGGTGTCGCTTCGAAAGGGAGGGCCGCTCCATAGGGCGCCGTGGAAAGGGTCGTCAATAATGTCGTAGAGGTCGAAAGAGAGGTCAGAGTTAAGGGCGCCTAAGCTAAGGCCGGTTAAATACAGTTTTGGGCGTTCATCGCTAGGCAGTGACGTCCAGTAGTCGTATACCGTGGTGAACAGTGCGCGGGCGTTTTCAACACCGTATTCGGCTTCGGAAATGAGCGCTAGATGGCTGGGTAGGTAGGAGTACTGGGCTGCTATCGTGGCAATATCGCCTCGGTGCAGGTACTCCACGGTATCTTGGGCAGCAGGGTCTATCCAGCCTCGCCCAGTGGGGGTCGCGATAATCAAAACGGAACGCTCAAATCCGCCTATACGGATGAGTTCTTCAAGGGCTAGCTCGGCCCGTTCAGCGGCGGTATCTGCGGCGTTGAGTCCCACATAAACCCGTACGGGGTCAAGGGCGGCTTCGCCTAGGAATTCACTGATTTGCCCGCCGTCCGGGCCTTGAGTAACAAAACGCCGCCCACGGCTGCCTAGTGCCTCCCAGCTAATTAATGATTCAGCACTACCAGGCTTGTTTGGCGCTTGGGGAGGTGATAACTCATCCTGCATCAGCTCATCTACCTGCTGATAAGAACGGTCAGCTACCTTGAGCGCATAGGAAAAAATTACCCCCTCAATCACTGACCAAAATAGCGCCACGGCAGCGATGATGCCAATTACTTGTGCCGTACGACGCGGCAGTATGTGCGCCAGCTTATGGGAAAGCAGCCGAAAAGTGCGTTTGAAAAGCAGCGCAATTAACAGTAAAAAAATGAACACAGTCGCAGCGATCAGTGCTACTGATAGTGGCCGCGTGCCGGGAGTTGGCTCCATTTCCATTAGTAGCCGAATGCTGTTTTGCCACTCGGCAGCTTGCCAAAGAAAGATACTTGAGACGGCGAGGCAAAGCAGGGCGGCCAGCCATTTTAGGTAGCGCTCTACTTTCGAGCTGGGTTCGGGTAAGTGTAGGTAGTGCCATAGGAAGCGGCTTGTTACGCCTAGCGCATAGCCTGCCGTAAAGCTAAGCCCAGAAACAATGCCTTGAGCTACTAGTGGGCGCGGTATTAGGCTGGGGGTTAAAGAAAACGCAAAGAACAGCGTGGCAACGATTAACCCTACCCCTGAAAAATGGCTGCAACGTTCTATCATCCAGTGTCGTGTGGCGTTGTTCTCCATACGTGCCCATTGCTCTTTGTAAATGTTGGTGACTTCAGCCCTGGTGTTTAACACTTGCCTAGCTTATTAGAAGCGATAGCTTAACGAAATACCGCCTAAGGCTTGCCACTCGCTGCCCAGCTCATCAACTATTGGGCTATCTGCGGCGCTGCCGGTTAGATAGGTAGTGCCTATGAAGCTTGTGGCTGTCCATTCGGGTGTTAAGGCGTAGCTAAGACTTGCATTAACGCCCATGCGCCAGTAACCGCTATCGGGTGTGTAGGATGCGACCCCGCTACGGGCACTGTCTTGTGCCGAAACGCCAAATAATGAGTCGGTCCACTTTTCGTTGGAGTAAGTTACGCTGGGCGATAAGGTAAAAAACGTACGCTGATCCACGGGCATGCGTAGAGCGGCTCTTGCGGAAAACTTAGCGCCCTCCACGTCGCCGCTAATAGGCGTACTGCCTGCAACACTGTAGCGCCATGGCCCCTGCTGATAACTTACACGAAGTCCCAGGGTGGCGCCGCCATCGACCTTTTCAAACTGGCTGATGTCGCCTTTATTATCGCGCCCGAAGGTGTAACCGATGAACGGGGAGGCCGTCCAGTTGCCTTGGCGAACGGCATGCCACTCAATGCCATCACGTACGTTGATTGAAAGCAGATCGCCGTAAGCCAGGTTAAGCACCGGTAGGACACGCGTATCGTAATCATCGCTACCCAAATAGTCCGGCGCATAGGTGGCGCCCGCGCCGAGGCTGCCTTGCCAGCTGTTACCCCAAGTGGGTGCGCTTAGGGTGATGCCAAAAGCCGCTACCAATAGCGGGGCTGCGCGTTTATGGGTGGCGCGGCGTAAGGTTGAACAGCAGGCTGTGGTTGGCATGAAAAAGTCCTTTTTATTTGGCAAACGTGCTTGATTGTATGTTTCGATACAAAGCTGTCGCAAGCTTTCTTTATCGCATAGCACAAAGTGACAGAAGACTTTTTTGCATTTCATATCCCAGGTTAGATAACTCAACCGCTATAGGGCGCACTCTGTGTACATAGCGCAGGGATAGCGTTACAAGGAAGTGCAGGCAGGGATCGCTTGTGGATCACATGGAAGCATGAACAGGATGTTCGTGAAGAAAGATTAGGGAGGACCTGATGAAGCCCCGGCCAGCAATGGCCGGGGCTTTTTTTATGCCGTTTAGGCGGGGTTTGCTTCTGGGTCTTTTGGCTCTTCGTCGCCCTTGGGCTTGGCGCTACCCTGATGGTCAAGCGGGCTAGCCTGATCAAGCCGCGGGTGATTGTCGAGAAACTCTCGTTGAAGGTCAGGCAGCTTATCTAATGCTTGAATAGTGTGGGTGATTGCATGGATAGCGGCCATCACATCCTGGGTGTTGCCGGTTTCTGAAATAGTGTGCATGTTGCGGATAGGGAAGCCAATCGAGGTGGCTGCGCTGTCGATGGACGCTAACACGCCCGCCATGCCGTCAGTACCAGTATCCACGCCGACGATATCCCGCTGCAGGGGAATATCCTGCTCTTTGGCGGCGCTGGCAATAATGCGGTTGAGCTGTTCGCTGGCAATCGAACCCACCGACATCGTGAAGCCTTTGCCCATCTCCAGCGGCTGCATACGCTTGTCGCCAATACCGGGGGCGGCCACGTAGTCGTGATTCACATCCACGCCAATCAGCGCATCAGGTTTTAGCTCACCGGCCATAACGCGGCTGCCAAAACGGCCAATCTCTTCGTAGCTGGCAATGGCAAACAGCACGCGTACCTTTTCGGTACCGCCTGCTTCGGCAATCAAGCGCGCCACTTCTGCGGTTACAAAACAGCCTAAGCCATTATCCAAATAGGCGCCGTAGAAGGTGTTAGGGCTAAAGCCAGGGCGGATTGGACGGTCAAAAATAATTGAATCGCCTGGGCGAACACCCAAGTTCAGCACCTGTTGTTTCTTGTTTTCGCCGTGGATCTGCAGATCGAGGTAGATTTGCTCTTTCTTAATACCCTTGCTGCCATCGCGCTGTGCCGGGTCAGAGAAGTGAATCGCGCCCAGTGCTTCCACGGTGCCCCCTTGGATAATGCGGTAGCTGCCGGGGGCTTCGGGGTCTTCGCTGAACAGCTTAACTTCATGGCCGATCAGCACCGTGGGTAGAAAGGAGTCCGTATTAATCCAGATTTTGCCATCGTCGCCGATGGAACGTACCTGCATGCGGATTTTATCCGCGTGGCCGATGATCATTAGTGTGAACATATCATCACGGCCAGGGTGCGTATCCAGCACCACGCCAGCGTTGCCCTTAAATTGATGCAGGTGCCAGTCGCTAGGCGCAAAGCTCTCAAAATGGGGCTTGAGTACGCCGTAGGTCATGGCGCCTTCCAGGCCTACCGGGCTTGGAGCGGCAAGGATATCGCGCATCAGTTTGAACTGTGCGTCGGGCATTGGCTGTGTCCAGGGGGTGGCGCTATTGCTCATGTAAGCACTCTCCGTTAAGTAGTGGTCATCATGCCTAGTCTGCCAGATTCTTGGTTTAGATGCGCTGATCGGCATGCCACGTTTGAGCGATGGTGTCGTCGACGTTTCCGCGTATTATTGATTCATTAAAAATGAATATAAAACCATGCTGATAAAAACAACGGTCTCTTGACGAGGATGTCTCCATGACCATCGCAAGTCTTCAGTCGCAGCGCTTTAAAGTGCTGTTGGCCGGTGTCTTTAGCCAAATTCTGTGCATCGGCGTTGCCCGCTTTGCCTACACACCTCTACTCCCGGTGATGCAGCAGCAGAGCTGGATCGGCGATGCCGATGGCGGCTGGTTAGCGGCGTTAAACTATGCGGGCTATATGCTGGGGGCGGTGTTGGCGGCCTCTATTCGCAGTATTTACCTTAAAGACACGCTGTTTCGTATTGGCCTCGTGCTCGCCGTGCTGACCACGGCGGGGATGGCGCTGACTGAGCACTTCTGGCTATGGGCGGGGCTGCGTTTTCTGGCAGGGCTTTCCAGCAGCGGCTCAATGTTGTTAGCGTCAGGGTTGATTCTGCACTGGTTGATCCAGCACCAGCAGCGGGGCGAGCTGGGTATTCACTTTGCTGGGGTGGGCATTGGTATTGTTGTGGCGGCGTTAGCGGTTGAGCTGATGCTGGGGCTGTCTTTGAATTGGCAGGCGCAGTGGTGGGGCTTCAGTGCCCTGGGTGCAGCGCTGCTAGTGCCCGCGTGGCGCTGGTTGCCTCGCCCAGTGAAACCAGTGTCTGGGGCAGGCACGGCTCCTCAAGCGCCTGCTAAACCGCCCTCTCGCACGTTTATGCGCCTGATGCTGCCTGCCTACTTCTGTGCTGGCTACGGTTATGTGATTAGCGCCACGTTTATTGTCACTATTGTCGAACGTGAGCCGCTGCTGGCTGGGGCGGGTAACTGGACCTTCGCCTTAGTGGGACTGGCGGCTGCGCCCGCGGTGATGCTGTGGGATTTGGTGGCCCGGCGCATTGGTTATCTAGGGGCGCTAAGCGTGGCAATGTGGATACAAGTGGTGGGCATTGTGCTGCCCGCTATCACTTCAAGCCTGGCTGGGGTGCTATTTAGCGCGGTGCTTTATGGCGGCACTTTCTTAGGCTGCGTTAGTTTAGTGCTCACTATGGCGGGCAGGCTCTATCCCTCTAGCCCCGCTAAGTTAATGGGGCAAATGACGCTGGCCTACGGCGCGGCGCAAATTTTCGCCCCTGCGCTGACCGGTATGCTAGCGGAGGCCTCGGGGAATTACCGCTTGGGATTATGGCTGGCAGGGGGCTTTGTTGCCGTAGGGGCGCTGTTCTTGATGTGGTTAAGAAAGGTTGATCAAACTGCCCAACGGCTAGATGTGGAAGCCAAAGCGCTCAAGGTGGCCTAGCCGGTATGTGCTCAGCGGCAACAGAGGCTTGGGCTTTGGGTAAGAAATCCTCTAGGATAGTCGCCTTTTTTTCAATAGGGTGGAAGGACATGGCGTCTACTGGGCAACCTCGCATTCAGTGGCTAGGCCGCTGGGGCTTTATGTTGGCAGCCACCGGCTCGGCGGTGGGGCTTGGCAATATTTGGAAATTTCCTTATATCACCGGGGAGTATGGCGGCGGCGCCTTTGTGCTGGTTTATTTAGCGTGCATCCTGGCTGTTGGCGTGCCGGTAATGATGACCGAGATCTCCTTTGGTCGTCGTGGTCGTGGTAGCCCTATTGACGCGATTCGGCGCGTGGTGAATGAGTCGGGTCGCTCCTCTGCTTGGTCGCTGATTGGCTGGATGGCCATGTTGTGCGGCTTTATGATCTTGTCGTTCTATGTCGTCGTGGCAGGGTGGTCGTTCTCATATCTGTGGAAAATGCTAACCGGCGGCTTGAGCGGCGGTAGTGTCGATGAGATGGCTGCCGTATTTGGTGCCAACAATGCTAACCCGCTCATCCTGGGGGGCTGGAGCACCCTAGTAGCGCTGCTCACTATGTTGATCGTAGGAAAAGGCGTGCAAGAAGGCATCGAAAAGAGCGTTAGCTGGATGATGCCTGGTCTTGTGTTAATGCTGGTGCTACTCATTGTGTTTGGGGTGTTTTCCGGTGGTTTTGGCGATGCGGTGCGCTTTCTGTTCTCATTCAATACGGGCAGCCTCTCCAGCGAGGGGATGCTGGCGGCGCTGGGCCACGCGTTTTTCACCCTTTCATTGGCTTCTGGTGCCATTCTTACCTACGGCAGTTACTTGCCCAAAGGCGCCTCTATTGGCCGAACTACGGTGAGCGTTGCGTTAGCAGATACCGCGGTGGCGCTAATGGCGGGATTAGCCATTTTTCCGGTTATTTTTGCCAATGGCATGAACCCCGGTGAAGGTCCTGGGCTGATTTTTATGAGTCTGCCGCTGGCCTTCCAGGCGATGCCGCTGGGCACGCTGTTTGGCATTCTGTTTTTCTTAATGCTCTCTATGGCTGCGCTAACCTCTTCCATTTCCATGGTGGAGGCCACGGTGTCCTGGCTGTGTGATAACAAAGGCATGAGCCGTAAGTCGGCGTCCTGGGCGACGGGCATTGTGCTGTGGTTGATCAGCACATTGGCCATGCTGTCGTTTAATGTGGGTGCTGACTGGACCCTGGCCGGTAGAACGTTCTTTGATTGGCTGGATTACTTAACATCGCGTTGGATGATGCCATTGGGTGGCTTAGGCATGGTGCTGCTGGCGGGCTTTGTGCTGAAAAGTGAGACCTTCCGCGATGAGCTGGGCCTAGCACCACTGCCCTACGCAATATGGCTTACCATGGTGCGCTACGTAAGCCCGTTGGGCATTTTAGTGATTTTTGTGGATGCCTTGGGCATTTACCACGTGTCGTTTACTGCCCACTGGCCGTGGCTGCTGGCTATTTTGGTGGTAGTGGCTGCCCTGGGGGAAACGTTAAGCCCGCGTTTGCGTCACGCGTTAAAACCCGCCTAAGACGTTAGAGCTTTTGACCAGATAGTAAGCGCCGCTGAAGGGAGGCCACTTTCTCCTTTTGCAGCGGCGTTTGGCAGGTGGCAAAGACGTCGTTTAAGAAGCGTTTGCGTGAACCGCGATAGCTGCCGCTAAGCAGAGTCGCTTGGGTAAGCGTATCAAGAAGCGTTTGGCGGTTGGGGTCGGTCAGCTGCGCATAGTCGTGTAGTGCGGTTGGCCAATCAACCTCAAGGGCGGTGGGCTTATCCGGTAGGCTATCCAGCAAGCGAGCCAATAACAGGACTAAGTTGGGATGCGGGTGCTGGTTACGCATCATGAGCTCTCCCACGCCTTGGGCGACTAAATAGCGCGTATGCGCATCGCTGTTCGCCAGTGTTTCCATGATGTGCTGAACCAGTTCAGGGCCACGGGCCTGTAAGTAGGCTTCTTGCGTAATGCGCGCAGCAATCCAGGCGTTCCATACTGCGTATAGCGGCCCGGTGAGCACGGGTAGAAAACCGCGCAGCGTGAGGCGGCCAAGCAAGCGACGCAACACTAAACGCAGAATAAAACTGCTTAAGCTAATTTTTAAGCGATACAGCAAGGCTTTAAAAGTGAGCTTCCAGCCATGTAGGTAGGCGTGGGGATCAACGCCATAGATTAAGCTGCCTGGGCTTGGATACTCCAATGCAACCCGTGAAACGCCATGAACCGTCAACTGTATTTCAGGGGATAATGGCTCGCCTTGGCCGTAGCGCAGGCCTGCCAAACGGCTAATTTTTGACACGCCGCGCAGCGCATTCCAGTATAAAAAGCCAATTTCTAACACGGTAATAAAGCCCGCAAAGACCATATACCCGGCCCAGTAGGGAAGCTGCTCTTTGAGGCTCATGGCTTCCCAGTCATCGGCGGCAAAGACCCGCATCCACCACTCGGCACCGCCAATCAGTGAGCCGGAGATAATACCTGCCATGGCGGCCCAAACAATAATCCAGCGCCTTGCCTGCTTTAGTGTTTGGGGGTTGGGGGCGTCAAACGCAGGGTGGTGGCGAAAATAGTGCTTGATATAGCGGCTCGCCCAACGCTGAGGTAGGTCGGGGTCGGGGGCATACTCTGTATCGGGACGGGTAAGTGACATAAAGGCAAGATTTTCCACGCATTGAACGTCTAGCGTAGCGGTTACGGGCGAGAAGTAAACGCTTGTATAGCGCCAGGGTGTGTGCCGGCCTCCATTAACTCATCCCACCGCGTCGTATAACGCCGTGAGCGATGCGCACAGCGTAGCTGCCATGGTGCTTGGGCATCCGTCATGCCAAAACGTATCGTGCCTTGGCCCATGCGCTGATTAATGGCATCTACCGTCCCCATCAAATGTGGGTGCGTCTGTAACGTTGGCTGGAGTAACGACAGCTGATGCGCCTGGGCATCGACTAAGTCCAGCAACATGACACCCGCTTTTATAAAGTGATGCCCAGGGCGGTATATCTGCATTAGCCCTTCACGTACGGCCTGGAGAATAAGCCGCGTATCGTCGCTGGGGATAGGCAACGAGATCATCGCCCTGGGGTAATACTGCGGCTGGTCTTTGCGGTGACGGTTGGTACTTAAAAAGAGCATTACAGCGCGGGCCAAGCTATGTTGTTGGCGCAGTTTTTCGGCGCTACGCTGGGCGTGGCGCCGCAGTGCTGCGTGTAGCTCTGCTTGATCGCCGGTTGCCTTGCCAAAAGAGCGGGAGGTCATAATCCGCTGGCGTGGCTGCTCCACGGCGTTCATTTCCAGGCAGGGTGTGCCGCGCAGCTCTAACGCCGTGCGAGCCAGCACCACGGAAAAGCGCTTGCGCAGCGCCTTGGTATCACTCTCCCGCAGCTCCCACGCTGTACGTATGCCGTAAATGGCGAGCCGCTCGGCCAGCCGCCTGCCTACGCCCCATACAGCGCTGACCGGCAGCTGTTTAAGTAGCGCCTTGGTGGTGTAGCTATGTGCGTTAAGCAAGCAGACGCCCTGGTAGTGTGGCTGTTTTTTAGCCACATGGTTGGCGAGCTTTGCCAGTGTATGGGTGGGGGCAAGCCCTACGCATACCGGTAGCCCAAGATGGCGGCGAATGCGTCGGCGTAGCGCTTCACCTATGGCTTGGCACTGCGGCTCGCTCAATCCGTCTAAATAGATAAACATTTCATCAATGGAGTAAGGCGCCATGTCTGGGCAGGCGTCCTCCAGCAGCTGGGCAAGCCGCGCTGACATATCGCCGTATAGCTCGTAATTGGATGACAATAGATAAATCTCACCCTGGCGCCGTAACCCTTCCAACTGGAAAGATGGAGTGCCCATAGGTATCTCCATCGCCTTCATTTCAGCCGAGCGGGCAATAACACAGCCATCGTTATTGGACATCACACCCACGGCTTTGCCTTCAAGCGATGGGGCAAATATCCGCTCACAGCTGACATAAAAGTTGTTGGCATCGACGAGGCCGATCATGGCAAATACTCATGAACCACCGCACGTACCACCCCCCATAGTTGGCACTCTGTGCCCTTTAAAGGCAGCGGTGGGTAGTGGGGATGGGACGAGCAGAGGTGTGGTGTACCGCCATGCAGCGCGTAGCGCTTAATCAGTACTTCTTCGTTAAACATGGCCACCAGTATATGGCCAAGGCGCGGCTGCACGCTGCGATCCACTACCAGCAGATCGCCGTCGAAAATACCCCAGCCCTCCATGCTGTCGCCTCTGGCGGTAAGGTAAAACGTCTGGGTAGGGTTTTTGATTAGCCGAACGTTGAGATCCAGCGTGCGCTGTTCATAATCCTGGGCGGGGGAAGGAAAGCCGCTAAAACCGGCGCGACCATGTAACGGAGGAAAGGGCAGCGGCTGAGACGTTAACGGCTGGGCTGTCGCAACAGTAGTGGGTTGAGACGGCATCGTCAGCATCCTCATGAATAAGTAGTGTGTTTATATACAGTTGTTGTAGGCAGTATTTATTCATGAGTAAAAAAATGCAAGCGCCTAACTTAGCCAGCCAGGGTTAGCGGGCTAGCCAAAGGCCCACCACTAAGGCGCTGACGATGGTAATCAAGAACACTAAATTGCGGGCACGGGTGTCACGGCGGGGTTTCATAGCAAACTCCAAAGTAGTAGGGGCGTCAAAAGCGGCAGAAGCCTTGCGCTGAGCATGGTAACGTCTACGCCGAATAGCGTCATCTGACAAACTACACATCACCTTCTTACCCCCACAAAGACGTAGGGCTTTCGCTTAGAGATACTGTTTATGACTACCCCCACTTTTTCTTCGGCAACAGGCAGTGCCGCGCAGCCACTTTCGTTAGCCCATGGGCGGCTAGCAGCCCTGAGCTGGGGGCGTGCCAATGCGCCTACTTGGCTTGCCCTACATGGCTGGCTAGATAACGCGGCAAGCTTTACGCGCCTAGCGCCGCGCTTAGTGGAAGCGCTGGATATTCGTATTGTGGCTATCGATTTTCGTGGCCACGGCCACTCTGCGCATTCGCCAGCAGGTAGTGACTACGCGCTGTGGGACTATAGCCACGATGTGCTAGATGTTATGGATGCCCTAAATATTGAGCAGGCTGTACTGCTTGCTCACTCCATGGGGGCGGCGGTGGCCTGTTTACTCGCCTCAGCGCTACCCGAGCGGGTTGAACGGTTGGTCTTGCTGGATGGGCTAGGCGCACTAAATACTGAAGCCGAAGAGACGGCCAGTCAGTTGCGTAAAGGGTTGTTGGCCTATCGCCGCCCGCTTTCCCGCGCGCCCCGCTATCCTGATATTGAGAGCGCAGTTGCCGCACGAGTAGCCGGTGGGGTAACCCCGCTAGACACGATGACCGCCACTCCGCTGGTCGAGCGTAACACCCAGGCGACGTCAGACGGGCATGTGCAGATGCGCACCGATTCTCGCCTGCTAAAGCCTTCGCTGGTGCGCTTTACCCCCCAGCAAGTATTGGCATTACTGGCGGAGATACAAGCGCCGGTGCTATTGATAGAAGGAGCGCGCGGTATTTTAGGCGAGCGTGCCTGGGCGGAAAAGGCCCGCCAAGCGGTGCCTCATTTAACCCGCCAGGTACTTGCGGGTGGCCACCACTTACACCTTGAACCTAAAGCCGTTGATCAAGTAGCCAGTGTGGTGGTCCAACACTGTCATAAAGAAACGACGGGGCAGCCGTAGGACGAACGACATGAATAAACTAACGCACGTCGCGGGTAGTCAAGTGAGTGCTAGCAGCGCCAACGGTATTGAGCGTACCGGCAATAAAGTGGCACTGGTGTTGGGTAGCGGTGGCGCCAGGGGCTATGCCCATATAGGTGTTATTGAAGCGCTTGAGGCGCGAGGCTTTGAAATAATTTCTATTGCTGGATGCTCCATGGGCGCCCTTATTGGCGGTGTTTACGCATCAGGGAAGCTGCCCGAGTACCGGGAGTGGGTGTGTAACCTGGATTACCTGGATGTGCTGAAGCTCGTCGATGTCACCTGGAGCCCGATGGGGGCCATGCGAGCAAATAAAGTGATGAGCAAGTTGGAATCCCTGGTAGGCGATACGCTGATCGAAGATCTGCCGATACCTGTCACCACCGTAGCGACCGATTTAGTGCGCCAGCGCGAAGTGTGGTTTCAGAATGGCCCGCTGTTAAGAGCGATTCGAGCCTCTATCGCGGTGCCGGGCGTTATTACGCCGGTACATATCGGTGCCCAAGTGTTGGTGGATGGCGGCTTACTGAACCCGCTGCCGATGATGCCGATTCTCGCTGCTCACGAAGCGGACTTTGTGGTGGCCGTCAACGTCACCGCCCACAGCCCCCAACCAATCTCATTAGAAGAGTTGTTACCGGGTGAAGAGGACAGCGACACCCGCACTGCCTTAGAGCGCGACCGGGATGCCAATATTGGTGGGTGGATGGACGATGTGCGTGCCACCACGCGGCGGCTATGGGATGGACTAAGCATCAACAACGGCGAAGAGAGCGACGTCGATGAAACGGTTGATCTGCGTGGTAGGCGCGAGTGGGGCAAACTGGATATGATTTTAGAGTCGTTTGATATTACGCAAGCGGCGCTGGCAAAGTATAAAATTGCGGGTTACCCGCCGGATGTGCTGATCGAAATTCCCAAGACGGTTTGCAGTACCTATGAGTTCCACCGCGCCAACGACTTGATTCGCCTGGGGCGCCACTTGGCGAATCAAGCGTTGGAGCGCAGGATGCCCGGCATTGCCTCAGACGCAATGCAGTAAGCTACTGGCCACGTTTACGCAGCAGAATATAGACGGCCCCGGTGCCACCATCGACATCGGTGGCGGAGCAAAAAGCCAGCACGCTGGGCCATTCACGCAGCCACGTATTGGTATGGCTTTTGAGGACTGGAAAGTCCGAGGTTGACCCCCAGGCCTTGCCGTGAACCACCAACACGCAGCGCAGCCCCTGGGCGGAAGAGTCCCTTAGAAAACTTTCAAGCTCAATGCGGGCCTCTTCCAGGGTATAGCCGTGCAGGTCTAACCCTGCTTGCCAAACGGTTTGACCACGCTTTAGCTGGCTAAAGGTGCGCCAGGGGAGGTCGGGGACGCTGAACTCTAAATACTCCGAAGGCCGAACGGCTTCCACCCGGCCATCGGAGGTGCGGCCACTGGTTTGGGTGGTACTGCTTTCTACTGCCGCCCGCCGCCGAGCTTCTTGAGCATCGCTATTACGCTTAGGCTTGCCGAGGTCGGCTTGATTAGAGGCAATACGGCGCACGCCTGCCGCTTGCAGCGCTTGGCGAAAGGCACTGATATCGTCGTCGTTGGGCAGGTGTCGCGTCATGGGCAGCTCAAATAGCAAAAATTAACGGTTAATGAAGTAGCATAAGCGAGAAGCGCACAGCAAAGCGAGACAGTATAGCGAGCCTGACGTGACTGTGAACCGCCACGTTGAGAACTACCTCGCTATAAACAGACTGTGAAGCATCTAGCTGTGAACCGGATAGCGTCAAAGGTACAATCCTTCTACGAACTTTTACGCCAGGAGCCGCTGTGACTACGCATCTCAATGATGAGACCTCCCACTCAACGCTTTTGTTGCCAGACTCAACGCTGCTGAGCGATCTTTTGACACTGCGCGACTATCTGCGCTGGGTGTCCAGCGAATTCTATTTGGCAGGCTTGCACTATGGTCATGGCACCGAGTCTCCCTGGGATGAGGCGGTAGCGCTCTGTTTAGGTGCGCTGCATCTGCCCTGGAATGTCGACCCCGCGGTGCTGGACGCACGGCTTTTACCGATTGAGCGCGAGCGCATTATTCGCCTAGCACAAGAGCGGGTGACTACTCGTCGCCCCTTGCCCTACCTGCTGGGGGAGGCTTTTTTCGCGGGCTACCCCTTCAGCGTGGACGAGCGGGTACTTATTCCTCGCTCGCCCATCGGCGAACTAATTGAGGATGGCTTTGCCGCCTGGTTCCCGGAAGAGCCGCCTGCTCGCGTGCTGGATTTATGTACTGGCTCTGGCTGCATTGGTATAGCCACCGCGCTAGTATTTCCCACCTGTGAAGTTGCCCTGGCGGATATTAGCCAAGATGCCCTTGCCGTTGCCCGGCAAAACATTACTCGCCACGACGTGGGAGACCGAGTCCGCGCGGTGGAATCGGACGTGTTTGACGGATTGGAAGGCCAGCGTTTTGACCTGATTGTCTCTAACCCGCCCTATGTGGATGCTCGTGACTTGGCCACCATGCCCGCTGAGTTTCGGCATGAACCGTCGCTAGCGTTAGGGGCGGGTAGCGATGGTTTGGATATTGTGCGGCGCATTCTGCGTGAAGCGCGGCCGCATTTAACTAATGAGGGCTGGCTGATTGTCGAAGTTGGTAACTCTGACCGCCATGTAGAGGCTGCCTTTCCTGAGGTACCCTTTATTTGGCTTGACTTCGAGCGTGGCGGCCAGGGCGTGTTTGCCTTGAGCGCCGCTGAACTCGACGCCCATGCGGCGTCTTTTGCGTGAGGAATTAACGCCCATGTCTGGCAATACGTTTGGCAAACTATTTACTGTCACTACCTTTGGCGAGAGCCACGGCCCCGCATTGGGAGCCATTGTCGACGGCTGTCCTCCTGGCATCCCAATCAGCGAAGAGGATTTGCAGGGGGATTTAGACCGCCGCCGCCCCGGCAGTTCTCGCCACACTACCCAGCGCAAAGAGCCTGACCAAGTGCGGATTCTTTCGGGCGTATTTGAAGGTAAAACCACCGGGACGTCGATTGGCCTGTTAATTGAGAACACCGATCAGCGCTCCAAAGACTACTCTAAGATAAAAGACCAGTTCCGGCCTGCCCACGCCGACTACACCTATCACCATAAGTACGGCCACCGAGACTATCGAGGTGGCGGCCGTTCCAGCGCGCGGGAAACCGCGATGCGCGTAGCGGCTGGTGCCATCGCTAAAAAAGTGTTGGCGGCGCAAGGTGTTCAGGTTCGTGGCTATATGAGCCAGTTGGGCCCCATCAAAATCGACTTTAAAACCTGGGATGCGGTAGGAGAAAACGCCTTCTTCTGCCCCGACCCAGATAAAGTTACCGAACTTGAAAGCTATATGGATCAGCTGCGTCGGGATCAAGACTCCGTGGGCGCAGAAATTACTGTCATTGCCGACGGCGTCCCGGTCGGACTAGGTGAGCCGGTGTTTGACCGGCTGGATGCTGATCTCGCCCACGGCTTAATGAGTATTAATGCGGTGAAAGGCATTGAGATTGGTGCAGGTTTTGGCTCGGTAGCCCAGCGCGGCAGCGAGCACCGCGATGAAATGACACCGGAAGGCTTTCTTTCCAACCACGCGGGCGGCGTGCTGGGCGGAATTTCCAGTGGCCAGCCAATTGTTGCCCGTCTGGCGCTCAAGCCAACGTCAAGCATTACGACGCCGGGGCGCTCTATTGATGTACACGGCCAGCCGGTAGAGGTTATTACCAAAGGGCGCCACGACCCATGTGTGGGTATTCGGGCAACGCCGATTGCCGAGGCGATGATGGCGGTCACGCTGCTTGACCACTGGTTACGCCACCGTGGCCAAAATGCTGACGTTAGCGTTGATACGCCGCGTTTAAACTAGCGATAACCTCCCGGTTGAGTCGTTGGTTCACTGCTACACTCAAGTGAGACGGTTAAGGAGTCGCCTATGAAAATTAACGTTGAGTTTGACCTGACGCCGGATGAGTTTCGGCAATCCTTGGGGTTGCCCGATGTTGAGGCGTTTCAGCAAAGCATGCTGGAAAATATTCAGCGGCAAATGGAGTCGGGCGTAGAAGGGTACGACCCGATGAGCTTAATGCGTCCCTATCTGCAGCAGCCGATGATGCAGCAGGGGCTTTCACAGGGGCTCGCTAACTTCGGCACCTATCAGCAAATGATGCTGGATATGCTGCGCCAAGCCGGTTCTGCCAGCAGTGATGGCGGTAGCGACACAAGCCATAATGAAAGCAGTCAAGAAGACGCCAGCAAAAGTACCACGAGCGAGAGAAGCAGCAAGGCAAAAGCCACTGCCTCCTCCCGCTCTCGGGCAAAAGGGTAGGCGGGCACGGGCGCTATCTTAAAAATGTTGCAAAGCACCGTGTTAACTAAGTGCTATGTTGCAAAGCACCATGCCAACGATTACTCTTTTTGCAGTGCAGCAATGCGCCGTGTGATGAGCCTCTCCAGGCTCATGCCAAGGAACGAGAGACAGGAGCAAATACAATGCAAGATAAAATGATGGACGCCTTCAACACTCAGACCCGCCAGATGTTTGAGCCGATGCGTAAGATGAATTCGCTGATGCTCAACAACATGGAGAAGCTGACGCAGTACCAGTTAGAAGCCATGAAGCGTTACAGCCAAATGGGAACTGAGCGCATTCGCAGTGCCACCGAGATTAAAGACGCAGAAAGTCTGCGCGATTTTGGCACTAAACAAGCCGAAATGATGAACGAACTATCTCAACAAATGCAGGAAGATGCTCGTGTGATGGGCGAAATGAGCCTGCAGTTTAAATCCGAAATGGAAAAGCTGTTCAGCGAGGCTGGGCAGAAAATGAGCGAGCAGGCAACGTCCGCTGTGAAAGGCGAACAGCCCGCGAAAGCCTCCAGCCAGTCTTCACGCAAAAACTAAAATAGCACTGTCAGCGGCGCCTCTAGGGGCGCCGTGTTGTTTCTGAATGATATTGCCTGGGCGTGGGCCACGCCACATGCAGGGTAGGGGAGAGCGAGTATGCAGTCAGGGTGGAAATTGCCGTCTAAAGCAATGTCTCAAGAAGAGATGGAGACATGGAAGGCGCAGATTAGTGAGATCGGCGAACAGTACCGAGGTCTCTTTGAAGACTTACTAACGCGAATGGCACCCAGTGAAGCCGCAGACTCCGTTCATAGCGACATGCGCGAGAGCTTTGAAGCCGCCGCGAAGTCGCTAATGAGCGACCCTAACTTGCTGTGGCAAACGCAGTCACGGTTAGTACAAGACCAGTGGTTGCTCTGGCAACAGGGTATTCGCGCGATGGCTGGCGAGCAGGTGACGCCATTGGTAACGCCGGCAAAAGGCGATCGTCGCTTTAAAGATGAAGCCTGGACACAAGAACCCTACTACTTATCGATTATGCAGCAGTACCTGCTGTTTTCGCAGATGGTAGAAGAGCTGATTGATGGGCTGGATACGCTAGACCCTATCCATAAGCGTAACCTGGCTTTTTATGCGCGTCAGCTGGTCAACGCCATGGCGCCCACCAACTTTGTTTCTACCAACCCTGAAGTGATGCGCTGTACGCTGGAAACCCGGGGACAAAATCTTGTCGACGGTCTTACCCGCCTACGTGAAGATTTAGCCAACTCTGCGGAAGGCATTAACGTACGCATGACCGATCGCAGCGCCTTTGGCGTAGGCGACAATATTGCTGTCACGCCCGGTGCTGTCGTGTATGAGAATGAACTGATTCAGTTAATTCAATACACGCCTACGACGGAAAAAACCTTTAAGACACCGCTGTTAATCGTGCCACCGTGGATCAATAAATATTACATATTGGATCTGCGGGAAGATAACTCGTTAGTCAAATGGATGGTAGATCAGGGGCATACCGTCTTCCTGATTTCCTGGCGTAACCCTGGCCCAGAGCAGCGCGACATCACCTGGGCTGATTACATGCAAATGGGCCCCATCAGCGCGATGGAAGCCATTGAGCAGGCCTGTGGCGAGAAGTCGGTCAATCTGTTGAGCTACTGTGTGGGTGGGACGTTAACCGCCTCGACTGTGGCCTACCTAACGAGTACGCGGCGCGCGCGCAAAGTGAAGTCCGTTACCTATATGGCAACGCTGCAAGATTTCCGCGACCCCGGAGATATAGGCGTATTCCTTAACGAGCGCGTGGTGGAAGGGATTGAGAATACGCTAGAAATGAAGGGGTATTTAGATGGCCGCTCGATGGCCTACACCTTTAATTTATTGCGTGAGAATGATCTGTTCTGGTCGTTCTATATCAATAATTATCTGAAAGGTGAAATTCCTGCAGCGTTTGATTTACTGTATTGGAATACCGATGGTACCAACCTGCCAGCAGGTACACACGCGTGGTACCTGCGCCATATGTACCTGGAAAACCGCTTGGTAGAGCCAGGTGGTATTGAGTTAGACGAGGTGAAGATTGACCTGCGTAAAGTATCGGCACCGTGCTACTTTGTGTCGACTAAAGAAGATCATATCGCCAAATGGAATAGTACCTATTACGGTGCGCTGTTGCCCAAAGGGCCGGTAACGTTTGTCTTGGGCGGCTCTGGCCATATCGCAGGCATTGTGAACCCGCCCCATAAAAATAAGTACGGCTACTGGACCAACGATGCGTTGCCAGAAACCCATGAGGCATGGCAAGAGGGGGCGACGTTTAATGAAGGCTCTTGGTGGCCACACTGGCAGGCGTGGGTCACTAAGAACGGCTATGCGGACGCTGACCCGAAAAAGATGGTGCCCGTTCGCCAGCCCGGAGAGGGCGAGCTAAAGGTGATTGAACCTGCGCCAGGCCGCTACGTAAAAATGACGATTCCCGAGGTGTTGGGCGAAACGCCTAACGCTTGATTCTCTCGTTATTTTTACACAATGAGCTGAGTTAATAGCCCTAAAAAAGCCCCTGCCACCCTTTGGGTGGCAGGGGCTTTTGGGTGCTTGCTAGGCGACTAGAGCTAACGACGGCGGGGTAGCCCAGGTAACAGTAGCAATCCAGCTAATAACCACGTGGGCCAACTACCCATGCGAGTGAACGGCGTTAGCCCCTCCATGGCGTAGAACTCGCCGGTTAAGTAGGTGGTTTCAAACTGTGGCGCTCGATCCACCAGCTCACCTCTTGGATCAATAATCGCGGTAATACCATTACTGGTGGCGCGCACTACATAGCGGCCGTTTTCCAGCGCGCGCAGGCGGGCCATTTGCAGGTGCTGGTGAGGCCCGATGGAGGCGCCAAACCACGTATCGTTAGACACTGTGACAATCACCTCGCTATCAGCTGCACGCCGTGCAACAAGCTGCGGATAGATAATTTCATAGCAAATAGCGTTGCCTATGCTTACGCCCGCAGCCTGCATAGGAGCTTGTCCAGAGGCGCCCTTAGTAAAGCTCGACATCGGGAGGTCAAAAAAGTTAATAGCGCCGCGCAATACACTTTCTAACGGAAGATACTCACCAAACGGTACTAGGTGCTCTTTTTGATAACTGCCTTCTACATTGCCTACCCCGATGACGCTGTTGAAGTAACGACTCTGTTCATCTAACTGAACAATGCCTGTCATTAATGCGGCGCCGGGGGGCAAATTGGCCTGCACCCGCTCAAGTACAGGCTGGGCCTGATGCTCCATCATGGGTAGCGCGGTTTCGGGCCACAGGATGAGGTCTACGTTATCGGCGACCTCACGGGTTAGATTGCTATAGGTATTGGCGGCCACCCGCTGGCCTTCTGGCGTCCACTTTAAAAGCTGTGGCAGGTTGCCTTGCAGCAGCGCAACGCGAGTAGGCTCATCAACCGGTGTGGTCCAGAGCGTGGGGAGCGCCAACGGCGCCAGCCAAATAACGGCGATCGGCGCTAACGCCCACCACTGGCGACGCAATAGCTCTGCCCCTAAGGTTCCCGTGAGCACGACGAATAGCGAAAGCAGGTAAACGCCGCCGATGGGTGCCCAGCTGGCAAGGGGAGAATCGACATAGCTTGAACCAACCAGCAGCCAAGGAAAGCCGGTAAAGAGGTAGGTGCGCAGTACTTCCCCTAACACCCAGGCGCCCGCGAAGGTTAACAATGCCCAGCGGGGGCCAAAAAAGCGTCGATAGAGCCAGAAGGTACCGGCAAAAAACAGGGCTAAAACGGCCACAAATAGCGCGGTAAGAAACACCGCCAAGGGCATGCCGGTATAGCCATAGTCATGAATAGAGACATACACCCAAGAAGTGCCGCTGGCAAACAGCGCTACGCCATATAGCCAGCCTTTTAGCGCCGCTTGGGCCGGGGTTAAGGTGTGCATGCCAGTGTATAAAAGGGCAATCGCAACGGGCCCTAGCCACCACAGTTCAAACGGTGAGGCGGTGAGCGTGGTAAAGCCGCCCGCCACCAGGGCGGCCAGCAGCTGAAGCGCAAACGTGGGCGTCAACCCCATGGTGATATCCTATCGAAAAGTAATCTGAATAGATGGTTAGTCGTCGCCCGCGTCGTCACTGTCGGTGTTTTGATCGGGATACGCTTCAAGTAAGCGGATTCGCCGGTTGTCAGCATTCAGGATGACAAAGCGCCAGCCGCCGAAGCAGGTATGCTCGCCACGCCCCGGCAAGTGACCAAACTGCTGCATCACCAAGCCGCCAACGGTGTCAAACTCGTCATCGGAAAACTTGGTGCCGAACCGTTCGTTGAAGTCTTCAATGGGGGTTAAAGCGCGAATCGCGAAGTGGCCGTTATCCAGCGTGCGGATATCGTCCTCTTCGTCGGTATCGTGTTCATCTTCGATATCCCCGACAATCTGCTCCAGAATGTCCTCAATGGTGATAATGCCCGCAGTGCCGCCGTACTCGTCCACCACTATCGCCATGTGGTTGTGGGTGTCGCGGAACTCCTTAAGCAGGCTGTTTAAGCGCTTGGACTCCGGAATAAACATGGCCGGACGTAGCACATCTTCCAGCTTAAAAGCATCACGGCTCTCTTGGGTCTGCGAGAGCAGGGGAAGCAAATCTTTAACCAGTAGAATACCTTTAACATCATCAAGGTTCTCACCGATCACCGGATAGCGAGAGTGGCCAGTTTCCTGAATGAGGGGCAGGTAGCCATCGCTGGTTTGATCAAGCGTAATCGCCGACACCTGGGAGCGTGGAATTAATATTTCCCGCACCTGCTGGTCGCTAATCTCAAGTGCGCCTTCAATAATCATGATGGCGTCTTGGTCAAGCTTCAGCTTTCCTGCAGTGTGGCGTAAAAACGTCATCAGCTCATCCCGTGAGCTGGGTTCGTCATTGTCACCGGAAAGGGCGCCAAAGAGTTTCTCGAGCCAGGATTTTTGATTGGGGTTGCTCGATCGGTCTTCGCTCATTGCGTCTCATCTCTCAGTTACGGGCAGATACGTTAGGTGTAACAAGTGACGTGTGGGCAGTCACAGACAGTTACTCAGGTAAGGATCAGGAATATCCAGCGAGGCGAGAAGCTCACGCTCGATCTGCTCCATCTCCTCTGCCTCTTGCTCGTCAATATGATCGTAGCCCATTAAATGCAGGGTGCCGTGGATGACCATATGGGCGTAATGATGCGTCAGCGACTTGTGCTGCTCGCTTGCCTCCTGAGCGACGATATCGTGACAAATAATTAGATCGCCCAGCAGCGGTAGTGTCATGCCTGGTGGGTTCTCAAAAGGGAAGGAGAGCACATTGGTGGGCTTATCCTTACCCCGATAGTCGCGGTTCAGCGCTTGGCTTTCAGCGTTGCCGACCAAGCGAATGGTCAGCTCTAAGCGCTCGTCATCCGGATGGCGTGAAAACACACAGCCCACCCAAAGGGTGAGCTGTTCAAGAGTGGGTAGCTGCGGCTCATTAATAGCTACCTGGCGATCAATCGCAATATCGCTCATTACGGTGCGTTTCCTGAGCGTTCAAGCGCGTGTAGGCGGGCTTCGCGCTCCTGTTGGCGAGTCTCACGGCGGGCGCGCTGTTCCACTTCCTGCTGAGATTCAAACTCATCGTAGGCCTCGATGATGCGCTGAACCAGCGGATGACGCACAACATCTTTGGCCGCAAAGTGGGTCACGCCGATTCCCGGCGTTTCTTTAAGCACGTCCAGTACCTGAGACAGCCCAGAGCGCTGCCCGCGTGGCAGGTCTACCTGGGTGATGTCACCAGTAATCACCGCTGTCGAGCCAAAGCCAATCCGCGTGAGGAACATTTTCATCTGTTCCGGCGTGGTGTTTTGGCTCTCATCCAAGATGATGTAAGAGTTATTCAGCGTGCGTCCGCGCATATAAGCCAGCGGGGCGATTTCAATCACCTGGCGCTCAATCAGCTTGGCGACCTGCTCAAAACCGATCATCTCGTACAGCGCATCGTAAAGCGGGCGCAGGTAAGGGTCGATCTTCTGGGCGAGATCCCCCGGCAAAAAGCCTAGCTTTTCTCCCGCTTCTACCGCAGGGCGCACCAGTAGAATACGGCGAACTTCCTGCTGGTTGAGTGCTTCCACGGCAGCGGCTACGGCTAGGTAGGTTTTACCGGTACCGGCAGGCCCAATGCCAAAGTTGATATCGTGCTCACGGATGCTTTGCACGTAGCGCTGCTGGTTCAACCCACGGGGCTTGATCATGGTGCGCGGCGTTCGCATCACCACGTCATCACCACCGCCATCGCCATCCACTTCTTCTTCTAGCGCTTCCAGGCCAGACTCTTGGAGAAATAAGTGCACCGTGTCGGCTTCAAGTTCACTAGCCGCCGTTTCACGGTAGAGATGTTCCAGCACGTTAGCAGCCGCTTTAATACGGTTCGCAGCACCGGCCAACTGAAAAATATTGCCCCGGTTGCGCAGTGTCACGTCCAGGCGGCTCTCAATCAGTTTTAGGTGCTCGTCCTGTTGGCCGCATAGGCTGGCAAGCCGCTGCGGGTCATTGGGTTCAAGGCTTAGGGTGATAATGCGATTGGCCTGAGGTGATGGCTGGCTCAAGAGTAAGAAACCCGTTAGTTGATGTGTGTGAGCTTCAGCTTACTGCCCCGGCGGTGCCGGGGCAATTACCTAGGATAGCGAATAATTAATAACGCTCGTCAGAAGCAAGCTCACCACGCAGTGAATTGGGCAGTGCTTCGGTGATTTCCACGTCCACAAAGTAGCCAATAAGCTCCGTAGGGTTGGCCGCGCGAAAGTTAACCACGCGGTTATTTTCGGTACGGCCCGAGAGTTGGCCAGGGTCTCTTGGTGAGAAGCCGGAGACCAATACTCGCTGAGTAGTGCCGACCATGCGGCGGCTGATCTGAGCAGTCTGCTGCAGAATTCGTTCCTGCAAAATGGCGAGTCGCTGCTTTTTAACGCTTTCTGGCGTTTCATCCGGCAGGCCAGAAGCGGGCGTACCTGGGCGCGCTGAGTAAACAAAGCTGAAGGAGTGGTCAAAGCCAATGCGATGAATCAGATCCATCGTTGCTTCGAAATCCTCTTCGGTCTCGCCAGGGAAGCCAATAATAAAGTCAGAGGAGAAACTAATATCCGGGCGATTAGCGCGGATGCGCTCCATTTTCTCAATGTACTCTTCGGCGGTGTGGCCCCGCTTCATAGCACTCAAGATGCGGTCAGAGCCAGACTGCACGGGAAGGTGCAGGTGGCTGACCAGCTCTGGAATATCGGCAAAGGCGTCGACCAAGCTGTCGGTGAACTCCACTGGGTGCGAAGTTGTAAAGCGGATACGGTCGATGCCATCGACGGCGGCGACACAGGCGATCAGCTCGGCAAGGTCAATCTCATCGCCATCCTCGTTATCGCCGCGGTAGGCGTTAACGTTTTGGCCCAACAGGTTGACCTCTCGCACGCCTTGGTCGGCTAAGTGAATCACCTCGTCCATCACGGCCTCGAAGGGGCGAGAGACCTCTTCACCGCGGGTGTAGGGCACTACACAGAAGGTGCAGTATTTCGAGCAGCCTTCCATGATCGAAACAAATGCCGTCGCGCCGTCGGATGTTGGCTGAGGCAGGTGATCAAATTTTTCGATTTCAGGGAAGGTAACGTCCACTGCAGCAATTTGGTTATTGTTGCGGGCGTCCAGCATCTTGGGCACGCGGTGTAGCGTTTGTGGGCCGAATATCATGTCCACAAAGGGGGCCCGCTTACGCAGCGCTTCACCTTCTTGGCTAGCCACGCAGCCGCCTACGCCAATCACTAGGTCTGGGTTGGCGTCTTTAAGCTTTTTCCAGCGACCCAGTTGGTGGTAGACCTTATCTTGAGCCTTTTCGCGAATCGAGCAGGTGTTCAGCAGAATCACGTCTGCTTCTTTCTCGTTATCGGTCAATTCCAGCTGATGAGATTCGCCGAGCATATCCGCCATACGGGAGGAGTCGTACTCGTTCATTTGGCAGCCGTGCGTTTTGATAAAAAGCTTCTTCGCCATCGGTACCTGTCGTCTATGGGTCGTCGGGGGGACGAGGGATGAATGAAAACTCATGAGCAGCTAATGGCTGCCGTAGAATGGAGGGCATTATACGGGCACAAGAAACCAGGGGCTAGCGTTCACCAGGAAACGATACTTGACCTAAGCGTTTCAATCAGTATACTACGCACCGTGTTTGAGCAGTTCCTCGATAGCTCAGTTGGTAGAGCAAATGACTGTTAATCATTGGGTCGCAGGTTCGAGTCCTGCTCGAGGAGCCAACATTCTGAAGTAAGTCGTTTGTAACTTCAGTGGCCTCACTCTCAACACATCAGCAATATGTAATGTTCCTCGATAGCTCAGTTGGTAGAGCAAATGACTGTTAATCATTGGGTCGCAGGTTCGAGTCCTGCTCGAGGAGCCAAATTGCTGTTCTGCTATAATTACCATGTACGGTAAAACATTCCCCGATAGCTCAGTTGGTAGAGCAAATGACTGTTAATCATTGGGTCGCAGGTTCGAGTCCTGCTCGGGGAGCCAATAAGCATCTTACACTCTTTTTTATACCCTTTTGCTTTAAGACTGCCTGTTTTTGACACCGTTATTATTGATAAGCCATAACACCCGTTGCGATTAGCATCTTGGGTGACTTTTTGTGCCTTACCGTTGACTATTTTAGCAAAAATCCGCGTAAACCCTCGCCCGATTGAGGGCGGGGATACAAGCGGGCAGCGCGCTAGCGCTGCAGGGGTTGTAGTTTCGTATTTATCTGGCACTATACATTCATACAGTCAACGAGTTGAAGCCGTTGTGTTAACAGCCACCAAAGTACGCATCT